>CAZFBN010000064.1:0-28324 GCA_964517145.1 uncultured Saprospiraceae bacterium | reverse complement strand
CTATATCTGAAATCGGACAAAAGGAATAGAGAACGGATTCTAAATGTCTTTAACGAATATTTTAGTAAAGGTTTAGTAAGCGCAAAGTTTACCGTTGTAATGATTGGAATTTTTCTTATCGTTTTTTTTACCATTTAAGTTGATTACCATTCCCGCATATTTTGTCTACTTCATTTACTTAATTGAACTGATTTCAAAAGAAAAAATGTATGGGTTTTCAGTCACTTTTGCCACAGTAATTGTAGTTCTATCAATGATTTTTACGACACTATACAACTCTTATTCAAAAAGATTTGAAAAAGAAAACTACACAATATCGTTTATAGAAGAAAATAAACTGATTACAACAGAGAAAGGAAAAAGTTCATTAAATTATCTTGGAGAAACTTCAACAAATATTTTTCTTTACGATATTAAGAGTAAAAAGGCAAAAATTTACAATAAATCAAGTATATCGGATTTTGAAATTCAGAATTCTAATACTATTGACGAATATATAATATCAATTAAAGATTCATATTCAGTAAGACTATTTATGGAAATGATTAACGAAAAATAAATACGCAACACAACAATGGCTATAAGTAATTGCTTGTTCTCGCCTACTTCTGAAAATCCACCAGGATTTTCAGTTTGGTGTGTACTTGCAAAGTTAAGTGCTAAACCACGCAACTACTCATAGCCGAGACCGTTGGGGGGGCATTGTAAGACGAATACCACATATTGACAGTAAACAAAAAAATCAAGAATGGACGAAGAGAATAGAGAGAAAAAAATAAGCGGACAAGGAGCAACACCTTTTGCACAGACTTATTTTCACGGGACAAAAGCTGATTTGAAAGTTGGCGACTTAATTGAAGTTGGCTACAATTCTAACTATGGAGAACAGAAAAATGCGAAATACATCTTCTTGACAGCAACTTTGGACGCTGCAATTTGGGGTGCAGAACTTGCTTTTGGTGACGGACGAGAAAGAATTTATTTGGTGGAGCCAACAGGTGAAATTGAAGACGACCCAGATTTGACCAACAAAAAATTCCCCGGTAATCCAACCAAATCATATCGTTCAACAAAACCGTTTAAAGTGGTTGGAGAGATAACCATTTGGCAAGGACACTCAACCGAACAAGTAAAGACAATGAAAGACCATCTTGAAAAACTGAAAGAGCAAGGAATTAACTCACTAAATGAGTGAAACAATGCAAGGAAAATCATTGGCGAAGAAAGAACAACAACCCGCTAACAGCGTATATAACTTATGGCGGGGAAGGTATTAGTTTCAAGCTTTATGCTTTTATGTAAGTTCAGAGCAAGTCGACAAGAAAGTTCTTCGAGAACCACCACAAGTCATATACGCGAAACGTCGGCTTCTAGGCTGACGCCACACCTCCATACAAAACTTTAAACTGTCAAAAAGATGAAGCAAAAAGCACTATCAGAATTAACCGATCAAGAACTGCTCGCAGAAGCAAAAAAAATGAAAGCATCGTCCATTGCGCATGCGTTCGTTATTGGATTCATGATTGGAGTTGTAGTGTACAGCCTTGTAAAAAATACTTGGGGGCTTCTTACATTGATTCCACTGTTTTTTATATATAGATTAACAAGGAATTCAAATAATACGCAAGAATTGAAGCAACTTTTGAAGGAGAGGAATTTAAAGGGATAATAGTCATATAGTCGATAATTCATTGTATGTAGTTGATAGTTGCAAATGAAAGCGAACGTGATTGACACTAACTAAGCGTAATAAGCTTTATACGGAAAGTTTTGGCAGAGAATGTAACATCGGCAGCAAGCTCCTACTGCCCTAATTCTAAAGCCCTTGTAAATTCTTTCGGTTTTGTGATGCCCATCACTTACTACCATGTGGCAAATCGCTAATTTTGTAATAAAAAAAGCAATAGAACATGAGTTTGTCACAATTATTTAGTCAGAATGATTTCACTTTGATTGATGTGCGCGAGCCATATGAGTTTGCATCGGGTTCTGCTGAAGGTGCGATCAATATTCCGCTGGGCAGCATTCCTGGCAATGTAGATCGCATTCGCCAAATGAAGCAGCCGGTGGTAGTATTCTGCCGTTCAGGTATGCGCAGCAGCCAGGCAGAGGGTTTTCTTCGTTCCGTAGGCGTTTCGCAGGTGTATAACGCTGGTGGCTTGTTCGACGTTTTGCAGTATCAAAATGCGTAAATGAACGTTAGAAGTTGGATATAAAGAAAGGCACTATTTTTAATAGCGCCTTTTCTTTTTACATCAAATTGCTATTTTATTTAGTTGGTAATTAATTCGCTCAACGTAGGATGAGCCAAAGGCACTTGTTGCAATTGCGCATAGGAAATTCCATTTTGCATGGCAATTTGAATCAGCGCCATGACCTCCGTAATCGCATAACCAAATCCGGCAGCGCCTTCTATTTTATCCGTTTGTTTGTTAATTTTTAATTTTAACTGCCCGTCGTTTTCATCCAGCATATTTGTTTTTAATAAGCTGCTAAATGATTTGGTAATAATGATGGCATCATCGCTGGCATTTACATTGCCGATTTGCGCCAGTTGCGGCTGGGTGTAAATGGCTTCAATGATTGGGCTTTCCGCTAAAGTGCTTGCTTCCCCTGCTACGATATGCGCCACCGCCACACGCGCCTGCATGGTAGCGCGGTTGGCAAGCATGGGCACACCGGTTGCATCCCCAATAGCATAGACGCCCAGAATGTTGGTTTGACAATGCGCATTTACTGCCAGTGCGTCGTTTTTAAGTTCCAAAGCAAGGCTACTCGCATCATAGAAGGTCAAATCCGCCCGTCTTCCGATGGCAATAAAGCCATAATCGGCTTCATATTCATTTCCGCCAACGGTATTGGCAATCACCCGCTCGCCTTCCTGCCGCATGCTCGCCACCATATCCGCTTTTTGAATGGTAATTGGAAAATGTTGGCGGAGGTAGGCTTCAAAAGATGCTGAAATTTCCACGTCCATGCGCGGCAGCAGATGATAGTTGTTTTGCAAAATGGTCACTTTGGTACCCAGCGCCCCAAAAGCATAGGCAAATTCAGTGCCGGTGACGCCACCGCCTGCCATGATGAGTCGCTTGGGTAATTCTGACAAATTGCCGGCAAGCCTCGGCGCAATGATGCGTTGTCCATTGGGTTTTAATTCTGGTAAAAAACGCGGCTCGGAGCCTGTTGCAATTATGATATTTTGAGCCGCGATTTCCTGTGTCACTTCGCCTTGCTCATTTTTCACTTGCACGAGTTGAGGCGCTGCTAGCCATGCTTTTCCCATAAAAATCGCTGTACCAGCCAGTTGCAAAGAATCAGTATAACGTGCCGAAGCAGCAGCGCTTTGCTGTTGAATGCGTTGATTGAGCGCTTGAATGTCAAAAACCGGCTGCTTGGTCCACAGCGCAAACGATTCCAAATGTCGCAGCATCGCGCTTTTTTCAGCGGTGGCGAGCCACACTTTTGAAGGCACCAAACTGCCGAATGTTGCGCGTCCGCCTATTTTTGCATTGGACACCAGCGCCACTCTCAGCCCTGCTTTTCTTGCTTGCAATGCCGCTTCAATGCCGCCCGGACCCGCGCCTATGATTGCCACATCGTATTGAAAATTAGCCATTTGTACATTTTTTAGCACCCAGCAAAGGTATCAGAAGCTTGTTCAACTTTATATGACCAAGATCACTAAAAGGTTAAAAATTTTTAATAAACCGTGAAACCTTTTTAATATATCTGCGTAAAAACAGCCGAAGTGAACAGCACAAATTATAATGTTCGTTTACAATTTTATAATTTTTAAATACGCTAACCTCAGATTATCAGCATCAAACAGCAAATTATTACACAATGGCTAAAATTCTTATTACCGACGATGAGGGCAGCATTCGCCGCACGTTGAAAGAAATTTTGCAACACGAAAAATACGAGGTGGAGGAAGCCGCCGACGGGTTGGATTGTCTTGCCAAAGTGAAGCAAACGCGTTATGATGTGATTTTGCTCGACATCAAAATGCCCAAAATGGATGGCATGGAAACCTTGGAGCGCATTCAGGAGGTAACGCCTGATACGCCGGTCATTATGATTTCTGGGCACGGCACGATTGATACCGCAGTGGAAGCTGTGAAGAAAGGTGCATTTGATTTTATTTCCAAGCCGCCTGATCTGAATCGCTTGCTCATTACCATTCGGAATGCGCTGGATAAATCGAGCCTGGTGGTGGAAGCCAAAGTGCTTCGCCAAAAAGTGGCAAAGTCCAAAGTGCAGGAAATTATTGGTATGTCTGACGGCATTCGGGTGGTGAAAGAAACCATTGAGCGCGTGGCACCGACTGATGCACGGGTCTTGATTTTAGGTCAAAATGGATCGGGTAAAGAATTGGTTGCCAGATGGTTGCACGAATTAAGCCATCGGGCGGGCGCGCCTGTGGTGGAGGTAAACTGCGCTGCTATTCCATCAGAACTCATTGAAAGTGAATTATTTGGACACGAAAAAGGCGCTTTTACTTCGGCGGTCAAACAGCGCATCGGCAAATTTGAACAAGCCCATGGCGGCACCTTGTTTTTGGATGAAATCGGCGACATGAGTCTTTCGGCGCAAGCCAAAGTATTGCGTGCATTGCAAGAGCATAAAATTACCCGTGTCGGCGGCGACAAGGATATTCTGGTGGATGTACGCGTGGTGGCTGCCACTAATAAGGATTTGCGCAAGGAAATAGCAGCAGGGCGATTTCGGGAGGATTTGTACCATCGGCTGGCGGTCATCATCATTCAGGTGCCGTCGTTGAACGAGCGCCGGGAGGACATTCCACTGCTGATTGAACATTTTATTCAGCAAATTTGCGATGAGTACAATGCTCCGCCAAAACCTATTGCCGACGAAGCGATTCGCTGTTTGCAAGAAGTGAACTGGACAGGAAATATTCGTGAATTGCGCAATGTGATTGAACGCTTGCTCATTTTAAGTGATACGCTTGTAACTGCCGAAGATGTGCAGCGATACGTGCTGCCAACGGCTGTGGCAAGCTAGGGAGATTTGGAATATTGGAACTTGGAATATTGGAAGGGTGGAATCTAATCCACTTTTTTTTAAGCCTTTTGCAATTCAATCAAAGTTACTTCAGGCAGAATGCCAACGCGCCCTGGGTAGCCAATGAAACCCAAGCCACGATTGACGTACAAATATTGTTTGCCTTTTTGATACAAACCCGCCCACTGTTCGTAAATGTATTGTGCAGGACTCCAGCGGAAGCCAGGAATTTCGACGCCAAATTGAAAACCATGCGTATGCCCTGAAAACGTAATGTCAATGTCCGAAAAATCCTTTGTCACCTGTGCATCCCAATGCGTAGGATCGTGCGAGAGCAAGAGTTTCAAATTGGCATTCGCAGCGCCTTCGTAGGCTTTTTGTAAATCGCCATATTTTGGAAACCGCGCCAAGGCAGAATAATTTTCCACACCAATGACAGCCACCGGTTTTCCGTTGATGTCGAGCATGCGATTTTCGTTGAGTAGCAAATCCCAACCCATTTTTTTGTGAATGTCTTTCAGCAAATCCAAATTGGCTTGCTTCGCTGCGGAGCTTTCCCATTCCGCGTAGTCACCGTAGTCATGATTTCCAAAAATCGAGTAAACGCCGTATTTGGCTTGAATTTTATTAAATACGCCGATAAAAGGCAGCATTTCTGTGGCAACATTATTCACAATATCGCCCGTGAAAAACACCAAATCCGCTTTGGCATTATTTATCATTTCAATGGCATTCAGCACCGGTTCTTTAAAAGTGAAGCTACCTGAGTGAATATCAGAGATTTGTACAATTTTTAATCCTTCTAGTTCTGAAGGCAAATCCACAATTTTTACCGTTTTTTTGTACAATTGATACCGATATGGGTTGCGAATCATACCATAAGTGAGGGTAACAAACGGCACACTTCCCAGCACAATGCCTAATTGTGATAAAAAGCGCGAACGACTCAAATCAGTGCCGGCATTTTGATTAAACCGATTGATTATCAAGCTAATAAATCGCCGAATATCATCTATCAACAACACCGATATGATTAAAAATTTTGAAATATAAGCGATAAAAACAAGCGTGCGAAGGGTGGTAAAAATCGCCTTATTTGTTTCAGGAAAACTGGTCGTTTCCGCCACAACCATCAATACCAGCGCCAATACCGGAATAAGCCAGTAAAGCACGGTCAGCACCGTTCGGGTGCTTGCCGACCAATGTTGCATCAGTACCCGAAATGCCTGAAATGCGTACACATCAATTGCCAATAAAAAGGCGATCAATAAAAAAAGTCGCATGATTTATCAATTGGTCTCCTACTTTAATAATACATCGTTTGTTTTTGTTGCATTATTGCAAAATAATTATTGCTAGATTTGTCTAACCATTGACGAAACAAGAAACATTGGTCAACATTTAACATCCACTTTCATCATGCACAAGCTCTGGCAATACATTCGCACTTCGCCGGTGCTGAGGCGCGCGCTGATGGCGCTGCTGCTCGGTAGTGTGGGGATTGGGGTGTTTGGAGAGTGGCTGGTGTTTTATATGATTCGCTCGGAGATTCGGCGCGAGATTTATGAAAAAATAGAGGGAAGTGTGCCAGCGGAGTCCTTGGTACTGGTAAAAATTGCAAATGACAATCTTCCAAAAAATTTCCAATTTACAGAAGCCGGACGTGAATTTCGTTATAACGGACAGATGTACGACATTGTACATCAAGAAGTTAAAAATGACACAACTTTATATTATTGTATTCACGATATTCGGGAATCGCAGCTTTATGCCAATTTAGAACAACAAGTACAAGAGGAATTTTCATCCAATCCTCAACATCAAACAAAACACAAAGAGCTGCTTAAAAAGATTCCCGATTTTTATTTACTTTCTGCTAATTCATTATTGCTGGGTTTTACGTGTTATACCCAACAACCAGATGAAGCGCATCCAGTTTGGCTGGATGCCTTGCTCACCATTGATGCGCCGCCGCCGGAAGCTGCCTGATGCTTTTTATTATTTCCTTTATCAAAAAATAAAATTATTATTAATTCCTTTCGCCTGGAATGCATGATTTCCAGTGCGTGAAGCTGTGTTTTAGGCAGTCTCGCGTCTGGCATCTGGTATCTGGCATCAAAAAAAATCAGGCTATTATGAAATACTTTGCACTCTTTAGTTTATTTATTATAGTTGGTTTTATGAACCTTTCCGCGCAAACCGTTAAAGTAATTGACCGTTCTACGCTGGAGCCCTTAGAATTTGTAACTGTTTATAATAAAAATATTCAATTAGTCGCTACGACGAATGCAAAGGGCGAATTTGACCTGGCTGCTTTCGCCGGTGTTGATAGCTTATCATTCTCACTTCTTGGTTTTCAAGCACTTACCATTAGCATTCAAGACATTCAAGCCAATAAAATGACGATCGGTTTGGGAGAAAGTCGCATTGCGCTTAATGAGATTGTGGTATCGTCAAGCCGCTGGGAGCAAGATAAGACCGAGGTAGCGCAAAAAATTAATTCTGTTACGCCCAAGGAAATCGCTTTTCAAAATCCGCAAACGGCGGCGGATATGCTGGGCGCTTCGGCGAATGTTTTCATTCAGAAAAGCCAGCTGGGCGGCGGAAGCCCTATGATTCGGGGCTTTGCGACGAATCGCGTGCTGATCGTGGTGGACGGTGTGCGTATGAACAATGCCATTTATCGCAGTGGCAATTTGCAAAATGTGATTTCGTTGGATGCCAATGCGTTGGAAAGTGCCGAAGTTTTGTTTGGTCCAGGCTCGGTGATTTACGGCAGCGATGCGATTGGCGGCGTGATGGATTTTCATACCCTGTCGCCCAAACTGGCGTCTGGCGAAGGCATCCGTGTTGGTGGCAGTGCGTTGGCGCGTTGGTCGAGTGCTAACAATGAAAAGACGGGACATGTGGATTTTAACATTGGCGGGCAAAAATGGGGTTTTACCACGAGTTTGACGTATTCAGATTTTGATGATTTAAAAATGGGGAGTAATGGACCCGATGAATATTTACGTCCGGAATATCAAGTTTTTGAAAATGGTAAAGATGCCGTCGTAAAAAATGATGATCCGAAAAAACAGGTGCGCAGCGGCTACGATCAGTGGAATGTAATGCAGAAAATTCGTTTTAAGCCAAATAATAACTGGGATATTCATTACGGATTTCATTATTCTACTACATCGGATGTACCGCGTTATGATCGTTTGATTGAATACCGAAGCGGCACTTTGCGCGATGGTGATTGGTATTATGGTCCGCAACAATGGATGATGCACAGCCTGAGCGTTGCTAATTTTCGTGAAAGCGGCTTGTACGATCGCGCTCGCTTGATTCTGGCGTTTCAGGATTATGAAGAGAGCCGCCACGAGCGTCGTTTCGGGCGTTTACAACTGTTGAACCGAACGGAAAAAGTGCAGGCTTACTCTGCCAATCTGGATTTTGATAAAATATTAAGTGAGAAGACGAGCTTATTTTATGGTCTGGAAGCGGTGTTTAATGATATTGGCTCCACCGCTTTTCAGCGAAATATTGAAACCGAAGTGACTGAACCCATTTCCACACGCTATCCCGATGGCGCTACCTGGCAATCATATGCTGCTTACGCAAATTTAAAATCCAATGTTAGTCAAAAAGTTACGATGTTAGCTGGGTTGCGTTACACGCAATTTTCATTGGAAGTGCCTTTTGACAAAACGTTTTTCCCATTTCCATTTGATAAAGCTGATATAGACGCGGGCGCGTTGAACGGCAGTTTGGGATTGGTATTTCGACCAAGTGCAGATTGGCAGTTTAATTTGAATGGCTCTACGGGCTTCCGTTCGCCGAATGTGGATGATGTTGGCAAGGTGTTTGACTCGACGCCGGGCATTGTCATTGTGCCTAATCCTGAGCTGGAATCGGAATATTCGTATAATGTTGATCTGGGCATTATTAAAACCATTGCAAATCGTGTAAAGATTGATGTAACAGGTTTTTATACAATATTAACTAATGCCATTGTGCGCCGCAATTTTACATTCAACGGGCAGGACAGCATTACTTACGATGGTACATTAAGTCAAGTGCAAGCCTTGCAAAACATCGCGCAGGCGCACGTGTACGGCATTCAGGCAGGTTTGGAGGCAGAATTGTCGAAAAACTGGTCGCTCGCCAGCTACATTACATGGACGAAAGGCGAGGAAGAAGACGAAGCCACGGGCGAAGACGTGCCGCTGCGCCACGCGCCGCCTACGTTTGGGGCGACGTATTTGAATTATGAAGCCAATCGTTTTCGCGCCAGTCTTTATGCGATGTATAATAGCGAAGTGAGTTATGATGAGTTGACGCCGACAGAACAGGCAAAACCGACCATTTATGCCAAAGATGAGAATGGAAATCCGTATTCCCCATCATGGTTTACCTTAAATTTAAAAGCGAGCTATCAAATTGCACCGGCATTGCAGCTCAATGTGGGATTGGAAAATATACTCGACGAACGCTACCGCCCTTATTCTTCGGGCATTGTAGCAGCTGGCAGGAATTTAATTCTTGGACTTCGAGGAAGATTTTAACATTTAAAAACCGAAATGTTGGAGTAATGAATTTAGCCATTCCATTATTCCAACATTCCATTATTTCAAATAATAATTTATGCAAAAAGAAGCAGGAACTCGGCAACGGCAGGCAAAAGTATTGCGCGTTTTTCGGAAAATTCATAAAGTAACGGCGTCCTTGACTTTTATTATATTTTTCATCGTATCTGTAACAGGATTATTACTTGCCTGGAAAAAACACTCCGGCGGAACCATTTTACCTGATACCCAAAAAGGGACTTCGACGAATAAAAAAGAATGGCTCGCTTTGGACAGCCTGGAAGTGCTTGCTTTACAAGGACTTGCAGCGTATAATTCCAGTTTAAATCCCGAAGTGGATCGAATAGACGTGCGCCCATCCAAAGGTGTAATGAAATTTACATTTACCGAACATTATTATGAAGTGCAAATTGATGCTGCCACGGGTAAAATCATGCACGTAAAAAGACGTTTTTCAGATTTATTTGAAAAAATTCACGATGGCTCCATCGTAGATAAATGGCTGAATATCAGCGGTGATTGGTTTAAATTAACTTATGCAAATATTGCCGCACTCGCCTTACTCACTTTTACGATCACCGGTTTTTGGCTGTGGTATGGACCAAAAGTGATGAGGCGAAATAAATGAAAATTAAAAAAGTTGTAATAAAATTCCGCTTATTTTTCATGATTCATTCCTTCATTCGATCTAGCATTTTATGCAATTTTTCCAGTTGGACATGATCTCCCAACACAATAAAACTGGAATTGGGCACTAAAACCGTTTCAGGTCCGGGGTTAACAATATACTTTCCAGTAGTTGTTTTAAATCCTATGATATTAACCCCCGTTTCCCGGCGCAGGTGTAATTCTTGAATGGATTTATTTTGACAACGGAAAGGCGCGCTTTCATATTTTATTTCTTCAAAACCTATATCCGACTCATATTCATTGGTTATGAATGAAAAAAAGCCTACTGCGCCCGGCTTCGTAATGAGTGTCGCCATGTAAAAACCACCGATTTGCTCGGGCATCACCACTTCATTGGCACCTGCTAATTTTAATTTTTTTTCTGATTTTTGACTAGCAACCCGACTTATAATAATGATGCGTTTATTGAGTTGCCGCGCCGTTAATACGGTATAAACATTATTGATATCATCAGGAAGCGCAGAAATGAGCGCTCTAGCTCGTTGAATACCAGCCGTTTGCAAAGCTTCGTCGTGAGTGGCATCATCTTGAACGTATAATATTTTTGCTTCACTTTTTTGAATGGCTTCTATCTCTTCTGTATCATTATCTATCACCACAAAAGGAATTTTAGCTTTTTGTAAATGTGCGGCAATTTCTTTACCATACCTGCCATAACCACAGAGAATAACATGATTAGACAAGTGTTTAATATTTTCAGCAATCCAATTTGTATGCATGTTTTTAAATATTTCACCTTCTACTACATAATAAGTAAATGCAGCTAAAATATAAGCAAATGTTCCAATATTTAGCATAATAAAGATCGAAACAAACAACTTTCCGCCAGTGTCAAGTGGGCGCACTTCGGTGTAACCGACCGTCGCAACAGTAATAACCGTCATATAAAATGCTTCCAGTACCGTGTAATGCTCGATGAGCATGAACCCCAGCGTACCCACCAATAACTCAGTGATAAACAGCGCAATAGCTATTTGAATACTCAAAAAAGTGGAAGGTACGGTATGAATACTCCATCGCGCAAACCAAGTAATGCGCCTCATTCCCATCAATTTTTAAATGTTTTTGTTATAATGGAAAGATAACCTTTAAAACTTTATCTTTACTTTACAAGAGATCATTCTTTTTATTGATAAAAATCATTTCCCCCCGCTCTCTCTGTCACCGCTTCTCCAACTCCCCGCTTCGCATGCCCACCCAAATTTTGATTTCCTCCAATCCTTTTTCTTCTCTCAATTCTTCAGCCAGCCGCGTAAAGACTTCCCGTTGCTTCTTACTTTGAACATATAAAGCTTCTTTCAAATATTTGACAATCAAAAACTCAGCTGAATTTCGTTTGTCTTTTTTAATCAAATAACTTTTAGCTGATAATATTAAAGAATCTACAAAATCATAATTATCTAATTCAAAATGAATTACCAGTTGAAAAATGCGCGCCAAGGCTTGAATATCCTGGCGTTCTTCCTGTTTTGGCTCATTCAAAATTCGATTGATCCATTCCAATGCCTCCGTATATTTTTTTTCTAAAAAATAAGCAATTGCAATATTATAATAAAAAGTTAACTGGCGGGACTTTGTGATATTGGACGCATATGTTTTTAATCCTTTTTCAATTTTAGACACCAAAGCGATCACTTCTTTATAATGTTGTTGTGCTAAATGATATAATATCTCTAAATAATTGGCATTTTGAAAAATCAGCGCCCTAATTTTAAAAGTTTTGGCATTCATAGCGCGCATTTTTTGAAGCAAGGGTGGAAACTCCTCCAAACGATTCATTTCGAAGCACTTATTTAAATAATTATTCAGAATACTTATGTAATTTTCCTGGTCTTCATCAATACGCTGGTAATTTTTTTCATACAATTCAATCAGCGCACCGAGGTGATGAATGGCTTTTTCATGATTTTTTTCGACATTTGCATAATTAAAAAACAGCATATGATAGTATAATAACACTTCAAAAGATTGCACCTGATCTTCCTGTGCAGTCAGATTTTCTGCGGCTTTCAGCATTTCCGTCAAGGGTTCTTTCGCATCATTTCGATTGCGGTGATTTAAAAAAAACGCTTCATAAAGGTCGAGCATTTTTAAGCGATAGCTAATGTTATTTAGCAAAGTTTCCGTTTCCTGCTGCCGTTCTTTCAAAATCTGATCGGCATGTTTAGAAATATAACGGCGGATGAGTTTGCGATCCATAATCATCAATTCCAGGTGCGGAATATCATAGTGGTACTCAATGGCGAGTTTTTTAGCTTTGTGAAGCAATTTAGACGCCTGTTTTAAAAGCCCTTTTTCGGTGAGCGTGTCAATATCCAGCCACAATTCATGCAGCGCTGCTCGTACCGACCGACCGGAGTTGTAATTGCGCAAACTTTGCAACAGTAACGAATAAAGATAATTTTTACTGGATGAAAGGTTCTTTGCAAACAAAGTATTGCCTAACTTGCGCTTAATCAAGGTTTCATCATAGTCAGAGAGGCGGTCCATAATGTCAAACAGGAGCAAATATTGATTGCCATTTTCCATCACGTGGCGTTTGGCAAAGATTTTAAAATGCCTTTTTTCCGCTTGTTCCAAAGATTTTATCAATTCAAAAAGTGCGTCAGATGGAGGCATGATTTCTAAAATTTTAGGTGTATTTTTCAAACGCATCGATCTGATTATAAATTGTTTGCAACTATAAAAAGTAGTTTTTAATGTCTTAAAATATTAGAAAACGTATTTGCGAAAGCACATATTAGAGATTTATCTTTGTATCGCAACCGGAAGAAATAGCAACAACAACAAACAAGGAAACAATTAAAAAATTAATATTATCATTTTCCCAAGCTTCGATTAAAACTTTTAAAACATGATGAAAAACACTAAAATCTTTTTCGGTTTGCTCGTCCTTTTTTTTATGGCGGCTAACAGTTGCACCAAATGTCCACAATGCCCGACGCAAAACATTGTAACGGACGATTCAGACACGCTCAGCTTCAGCATTGTAACGGATGACTCGGATACGTTGAGCTTCAAAATGGCGGCACCGATGGTCACTGTTGACGGCAAATTGCAAAAAGCCTCCATCGTGATTGATAATGTGGATATGGCTCGTGTGATAATGAATGCAGTAGATACGATGAAATACAACGTACAAGTGCGCCCGCGCGAACAACAGAACACGCCACAGCGACAATAAAAATACTCAAAAAAAAGGTTCAATGTTTTTTTACAACATTCAAGCGTTGAACCTTTTAATTCTCCAAGCAACTACTCTAATCTGAAAAAAACATTCCAATTGAATTTGCCGGTCATACTGCGGTAGAAGCAGTGCCTCGTGCGCTACTTCTGTGCACCTGTATGACTCCAAAAACCAATTTTGACCGAGGGGCAGCTAAAAAATCGAATGGAGCATTATTAATTTACAATTTCGCACAGAACGTTTGACAATCAGCACTTTACAACCTCTGCGGCGCTGTGTAAAAATGCTACTCGATGGCTCATCTGCCTTCTCCTATCAAAACATCCATTCAGGAAATTGGTACAAGATAAATTATTTCGTTTGACAGGATGCTCTCAAAAGAGTAATTCCCAGTTATTATTAATCGAAGCGTAATACAGGGCGTTTTCCACAAAATTCCGAATTGCCGAATATGTGGAGCGCCCGGCTTCGACTTGAGTGAAAAAACATGCGCAATCCCAAATTATTCAGCATACAATAGGCTCCTAAAGCCTTGTAATCCCTATGAACAATGCGTGAAGCCAAAGGCGTCTTTCGCGGTATCCGAATTGCCATATAGAAAGGCGCCTGGCTTCAATTATTTTTGTTTTTAATGCCGCGCAGCAAAAAATTGTAAAATACCTCGCCTGGCTTCGCTATTTAACATTTGCTTTTTTCTACCTTTCCCACAATATTTTTTGTTATAAATCTTTTTCCTAATAGTTTTGAACACGCTTTGAGAAAATGGACTTTGCATGATTTGCCTACGGCAATTTTTTTTTGTAGGCTATTTATTTTACCAAAAACCGATTTTCCACATGAAGTGCTACTTACTCCTACTTGCCACTTTGGCGAGCTTTCTTACTTTTGCTCAAAACAAGCAAACTGCCATTGCTACGGCAACCATTCCACTCCCGGCGGTGGAACGCCTGGTGTTACCTGAATTGGATAATAAAAATTTGCAACAAGCAGAATTGGATCGCCGAAAGGAGCATCCGAATACTGCGCCGCAATTTGCAACGGCTATTCCGCTGGAATTAACGCCCTTTACTCACGGCAATTGGGAAATTCTTGCAAACGGCAATGCCCTGTGGCGCTTGCGTATTTTTTCAAAAGGCGCTTATTCGCTCAATTTAGGCTTTAGCCATTACCAAATGCCCGAAGGTGGGTCGCTCCTACTCTACTCGATTGACAAACAACAAGTGTTAGGACCATTTACACCGGCTGATAATGAGGCGCACGAGCAGCTTTGGACGCCAATGATTGATGCCGATGAAGTGGTGCTGGAAGTACAAATTCCGATTGAAAAAAAATCAGCGTTGCGATTGCAATTGAAAACGGTCAATCACGATTTTATGAATTTCTCTGCCATTATGGCGGGTGCTTGTCACCTCGATGTAGCGTGCAGCGCAGCGAATGGCTGGGGCATTGTAGATCAATATCGGGATGCGATTCAGTCGGTGGCAGCATATGGCTTGAATGGAACGGCATTTTGCACAGGTTTTTTGATTAATAATACGCAAAATGATTGCAAACCCTACTTTATGACCGCCAACCATTGCGGTGTGGATGCAGAAAATGCGCCTTCGGTGGTTGTTTTTTGGAATTATGAAAACAGTACCTGCCGCGATACCCGTCCGCCCGTTGGTGGCTTTTTGGGGGATGGCAATCAGGACACGTACAATACGGGGTCAATTTTTCGGGCGGCTTATGCGCTGAGCGACGTCACGCTGTTGGAATTGGATGACCCTGTGGCAGATACAGCAGAATATTTTTTTGCCGGTTGGAATATTTCTGAAGACCTTCCAAAAGATACAGTGGCACTGATCCACCATCCGGGGGGTGAAGAAAAGCGCGCCAGCTTTAGTTTTCAAGGTGTTTATAGAGGTGCTTGGGGCAGCGGCAGCAATCCTGTTGCAACGGGCGATTACCTCATTGTACCCAAATACGACATTGGGTCTTCCGAACAAGGTTCTTCCGGCGCACCCCTGTTTAATAAAAATCAGCAAGTGCTTGGACAACTGCGCGGTGGCACTGCTACTTGTAATACGGAAGGATACGACGCTTTTGGCTGGATGCGTACTTCCTGGCTGGGTGGCGGCACCCCCGCAAGCAGTTTGCAACCCTGGCTTGACCCAGCAAATTCAGGTATTTTACAAATCAAAGGCAAACCAGAAGCGACCTGTGGTTTTTTAGTGGAAGTCGCCAATCCTATTCAAAATATTTGTGCGCCAAACGTTGCTATTTACACCCTGGAAGTAAGCGATACATTCTCAGCACCTGTACAATTGAGCCTCAGCGGCTTGCCCAATGGAGCGAATCCGCTTTTTAGTCAAAATCCTGCCACGCCAGGAAGCTCCATCACGCTGACCATCGATAATACTGCTGCGCTGCCTGCCGGAAAATATACAATAACCATTACTGCTACCGATGGCATGCACGTGACGGAATCAATTGTAACGTTATCGGTTTCCACCGGCACGGCACCAACAGTCACTTTACAAACCCCTGCCGATGGTAGCGATCGTACGTCGCTCTTTCCAAATTTTAGCTGGACGACCTCCGCCACGGCTTTGTATCATATTCAAATTGCAAAAGATTCTATGTTTAATAATATTGTTTTTGAACAAGATAGTGCGACTCAACTCACTTTAGCAAATATTCGCTTAGAGGCGACTACCGCTTATTTTTGGCGCGTACGCGCGGTGAACACTTGTGGGCAAGGCGATTGGGCAATACCGTCAAAATTCACTACGGCTGCCATTACTTGCGCCACGGTGACACCAACAGATGTGCCGATTGAAATTTCTGATCTGATTGCCTCGACGGTAACTTCTACAGTGGATTTGAAATTAAAGGGCACCATCGTGGATGTACGCGTGCAGGATATGGATCTTACACATAGTTGGATTGGTGATGTTCAAGTGTCGCTTGCCACCCCTGCGGGCTCTTCCGTGCGCTTGTTCGACCGACCAGGTGTACCTGGCGACCAATTTGGCTGCGAAGGGCAAGACGTAGAAGTTAGTTTTAGTGACAATGCAACCAGCACTGCCGAGCAACTGGAAAACACCTGTAATGAACAACCCGCCATTCAAGGCAATTACCGACCACTCGATCCGTTCACATTGCTCGTCGGCGAAACAGCCACTGGTACCTGGAAACTGACGGTAGAAGATTTTGCGCAGGAAGATGGCGGCTTGCTCCATAGCTGGAATCTCGAAGTGTGTGCTACTTTGCCCAAAGATATTGGTTTGTACGCAGACAGTGTACAAAACGTTTGTGGCGCTCAGCCATTGGTTTTTGACCTTGGCATTGGCAAAGATTTTGAAAAAAACAGCATTACCTTAAGCGCCGAAGGAAATCCAGTGGGTTCTACCATTAGCTTTTCTAAAAATCCAGTCGCGCCGGGCGATACGATTCAAGTTTCAGTCAGCAATTTTGTTGGCGATACTACCATTACCATTATTGCTACTGCTGGCAACGACACTAGCCGCATTGACATTCGCATTAGCGTGACGGGCACAGCCGACAATATTGCGTTGACGTATCCTGGTAATAATGCACAAAATATTCCCTTGAGTACATCTTTAGAATGGGCTGCCGTGACCGACGCAGATTATTACATCGTCACTTTTATAAAAACGCCCAATTCGCCCCTTTTGGTGGACACCACTCACGCTACCTCTTTTTTTGTAAATAACTTGACACTAGGGACTGATTATCAATGGAATGTACAAGCGGTGACTGCCTGTGGCATCGCCCAATCGGATACTTTTACGTTTAAAACCGTGCCGGATTTGAGTTTTCTAGCAACGCCTTTGATTGTCAATGCTTGTCCGCCAGATAGACCAGGTTTTAATTTGGTAATCGGACCAGGTTTCAATCGCCCGGCTTCTGTAAGCTATACCGTTGAACCCGCTGCCAATTTACCCATTACATTTAGTGCCAATGCAAACGATGTGCCACTGGGAACCACCATTCGCGCCAATTTTGGTAGCCTTGCTAATTTGCAAGCTGGCGAGTACAAAATTATGTTTCAAATCACGGATGGCACTTACTCCATGCAGGATGAAGCAACTTTCATTTTCCGAAAAACGCCTGCCGTTCCTACCTTGCAACAACCTGCCGATGGCAATGCCTCACCGGAGCAAGCGCCTACGTTGAGCTGGCAACGTGCAAGTGATGCAACCCGCTATCGGATAGAAATTGCAACCAATGATAATTTTAGCAATACCGTGCGAACCGCCGAGGTGACCGATACTTTTTACACCGTGACGCCTCAGCTTGGCGGTGGTATTTTTTACTGGCGTGTCACTTCGCTGAATGACTGTGGCTTTTCCACTTCCGGCATTTTTGATTTTACCGTCCAGGCGGCAGGCGTACACGAATGGCAAGGTCAGCAGGTGACGATTGCGCCCAATCCAACCCATGCGCTGCTGTCTATTCGTTTTGCGCAAGCAGTGAGTGAAGCCCTGAATGTAGAAGTATTTAGCTTGAACGGACAATTGTTGCAACGGCATCGTTTTGACCATGCTGGTACCGAACTTTCGTTGAATTTGTCAGAATATCCCGCTGGGGTTTACCTCGTGCGTTTGGTGAATGGCAATACGGCTTTGACGGAGCGAATTTTATTACAAAAATAAATGATTCGGCAGGGCTAGTGGACATTCAAGAAGTGGAAACATTTTTTTTGAAAATCCGCTAATCCTGCCTTAAACTTCTAACTTCCCGCACCGAACTGCCCACTGGGAATTAAAAACCCTTACCTTTGTCACAAACCTAAGTGAATATGATGGCAGCCAACGATCCGAAATTACGTTCCTGGGTAGAAGTACCTGCCAATAGTGACTTTCCGATACAAAATTTGCCTTTCGGAATTTTTCAAACCCGCGAATTGGCGCCGCGCATTGGCGTAGCCATTGGCAATCAGGTGGCGGATCTCGCCGTGTTGGCAGAGCATGGCTTTTTTGATGACCTCGATTTGGATCGCGCCGTTTTTCAACAGCGCTACTTGAATGAGTTCATTGCCTTGGGCAAAGCCAAAACCAGTGCAGTTCGCAATCGGATGTCACAAATTTTGGACAATGACCTGGAAGAGTGGGATGCGAGTCAGCTTACACCGTATTTCCTTCGCAATCAAGCAGATGTGCAACTATTATTACCTGTAAAAATTGGCGATTACACCGATTTTTATTCTAGTCTGGAGCACGCCAGCAATGTCGGTTCCATGTTTCGCGATCCTTCCAATCCTTTGTTGCCCAATTGGCGGCACTTGCCGGTGGCATATCATGGTCGGGCATCTTCGATTGTGGTTACTGGCACGCCGATTCGTCGCCCCAAGGGACAGGTACTGCCCGAAGGCTCACAAAATCCAATTTTTTCGCCTACGCAAGAGCTTGATTTTGAGTTAGAAATGGCATTTGTCATCGGAAAACCGACGGCGCTTGGTCAATCCATTTCTACCGCCGAAGCAGAAGAATACATCTTTGGAATGGTGCTGTTCAACGACTGGTCGGCGCGCGACATTCAACGTTGGGAATATCAGCCCTTGGGACCGTTTTTGAGTAAAAATTTTGCTTCCACCATTTCGCCTTGGGTGGTGACGATGGATGCGTTAGAGCCTTTCCGAACGGATTCGCCCAAACAAAACCCCGAAGTATTACCTTATTTGCAATATCATGGAAAAAAAAGTTATGATATTCATTTAGAAGTTGCCATTCGCAGCGAAAGCAATGCAGCACGAGTAGTGTGTCATTCTAATTTTAAAAATATGTATTGGAATATGAGTCAGCAATTAGCACATCATACTGTCAATGGATGTAATGTGAATATTGGAGATTTGTTGGCTTCCGGCACAATAAGCGGCACCGAACCAAACAGTTACGGCTCCATGCTAGAACTGACCTGGCGCGGCACCAAACCGATTGAATTTGAGGATGGTACGAATCGAACATTTATTGAAGATGGTGATACCGTTATGCTGCGTGGCTGGTGCGAGCGCGACGGCGTGCGCGTAGGTTTTGGCGAAGCGACGGGAAAAGTATTGCCGGCTGTCTGAATCAGCGTTTTCAAATTTAAAATTCTGCGAATTCTGATGCTGATGACTAAAATTCCTTCTTCTTTTGAAACGATTTCGTTGCACAATGATGTTGTAAGGACGTGTTAAAACGAAACCTTTGCTTTAACTTTGCCCAAATACGTTTTATGAAACAACTTCGCACCGCCCTTATTTTGCCACTGCTTTTATTCATAGCCCTCAGCTGTCAAAATGATCGCAACAGCAACCAAGCTGATGAAATAAATGGTCAGACGCCAACGACCGACACGACCGTTCCTACCAATGGCAGACGCAACCCTGGTATCACTGAAGATTATGAAAATACGGACCGCGTCATTTGGCAAAAGCCGGATTTGATTATCAATTTGTTGGGTGATCTAAGCGGAAAAACCGTGGCAGATATTGGCGCGGGCACGGGTTTTTTTGCGTTGCGAATGGCGCCGCTTGCTAAAAAAGTGATCGCCATTGACATTGACCCTCGTTTTGTGGAGTACCTGGACAGTGTGAAAGTGCTGGAACTTCCTGAAAATTTACAATCGCAACTTGAAACCCGCCTTGCAACGCCCGAAGATCCAAATCTTAAACCTGGTGAAGCCGATATTGTACTGATTGTCAATACTTTTATGTATATTAAAAATCGAAGCGCTTATCTTGAGATTTTGCAAAAAGGCATGTCTAAAGGCGGTAAGCTCATTATTGTAGATTTTAAGAAAAAACGAACGCCGATTGGTCCGCCCAGTGAAATTCGCCTTCCCATTCACGAAGTGGAAGAAGCACTTTATACCGCCGGGTATATAAATGTTTCGACCAATGACACAGCGCTTGATTATCAATACTTTGTGATGGCAGAAAAGTAAATTGGATCGCAACGGCTGAGACATTTTACAATTGGATTGCAATAGCATTTAAAATTTAATATTTAGTTTATAAGCGTACCTATTGCAAGCATGTTAAGTTTACATTATTATTCAAATGTATTGAAAATCAACGACTTTCGTTATTAGTGTTAAATTAACACTTTCTTAATTTTATCTTTCTATTAATTCAAAAATTCGCGTCTTTAGTTGCCTAAGGGGTATAATAACTTTGTCGGGAATATTTTTTCATCATTCACTCACTGACAATGAAATTATTAAAACCCTTATCGCTTCGCTTTATCGTGGCGTTGTGTTTTTTCGGGATGAGTTTTCTGCTCGTTCCTGCTCTACAGGCAATGGGAGCTGAGACAAATCTTGCCGACATTACCATTAATGGACGCGTTTTGGATGCGAATTCCAAGGAGCCGCTCATTGGCGCAACGGTACTTGCTAAAGGTACGAACATTGGAACAACAACGGATGTGGACGGCAACTTTACCCTAACGGTACCCGATGGAACGACGACTTTGGTTGTCAATTTTGTTGGTTACGCCGAGCAGGAAGTCGCTCTTAGCGGCAATACGAACATCGAAATTTTAATGCAATCCAGTGCGCTGGAACTCTCTCAGGTCGTGGTCATCGGCTACGGTAGCACCACCAAGCGCGAAATGACCGGTGCTGCAAAATCGGTTAAAAATGAAGATTTTAACAAAGGGATTATCAATTCACCAGAGCAATTGCTGCAAGGCAAGGTAGCCGGTGTGAATGTGACCTCTGCTACGGGCGAACCCGGTGGCGCTCAAAGCATTACCATTCGCGGTCCGGGTGGAGTGCGCACGGGCAGTACGCCGCTGTTTGTGGTGGATGGTCTGGCGCTCGACAACTCTGGCACGGGCGGCGCTACTAACCCTTTGGTTTTCTTGAATGCCCAGGATATCGAGTCGATTGACGTATTGAAAGATGCTTCTGCGACAGCGATTTACGGTTCACGTGGAGCCAATGGCGTTGTGATTATCACAACAAAAAGAGGTAAATCCGGCACTTCTAACTTCGCTTACTCCGGCAATGTGGGCGTTTCCACTTTGGCAAATCCAATTGATCTGTTCACTGCTGATGAATTCCGCCAACAAGTGGTGGCAGCAGGTGGTACTTTAGACGACTTGGGCGGCAATACCGATTGGCAAAAAGAAGTGACCCGCACTGCAATTACTCAAAATCATAATGTGAACTTGAGTGGCGGTACGGACAAATTGACTTACTACGGTTCTTTTGGTTTGCAAAATCAGGAAGGCATTCTGAAAGGTACGAAATTAAATCTGATTTCGGGTCGCGTGAATTTGAATCAAAAATTCTGGGACAATCGCTTGACGGTTGACGTGAATATGAACGCTACGCACACCCTGAATGAGCGCCCGCCGATTGGCAGCTTGATTGGTGGTGCCCTTTCTTTCAATCCAACCTATCCGGCGTATGATGCGAATGGAAATCCTGCTTTTTACCAGACTCAATTCAACCCATTGCGCACGCTGGAGTTGGAGCAAGACATTACAGATATCAATCGTGTAATTGGTAACATTACGCCATCTTTGACCATTGTAAAAGGCTTGGTATATCGTTTGAATTTTGGTATTGACAACTCTTCCTCCACACGCGATTTGCAATCTTTGGCAAGCACGCAGCCGCAGCAGGATGGAGGTTTGGTAACCATCGATACCAAAAACGAAAATAAACTGATCGAAAACTACCTGACTTACACCTTGCAAAGCGCGAACCACAGCCTGACGGCACTGGCTGGGCATTCTTACCAGCGCATCTTTGTACGTGGAAGAAGCTTCAGCATCAATAAATTCCCGGTGTCTGATATTGAACCAATCAACAATCCTGGCTTGGGTCAGCTTTTGACATTGGCAGACAATAAGCCGAGCGGTTATGCGGTAGTGAACGAATTGCAATCCTTCTTCGGTCGGGTAAATTATCAATTCTTAGGCAAATATTTGATTACTGGTACAGTGCGTGCCGACGGTTCTTCCAAGTTTGGTGAAAACAACAAATACGGTATCTTCCCATCGGTTTCTGTGGGTTGGGTATTGTCGGAAGAGCCTTTCCTGAAAGGCGGTATCTTCTCTGATTTGAAATTGCGTGCCGGTTGGGGACAAACGGGCAACCAGGAAATTCCTTCCAAAATCACCCAAGCGCTCTTTACTTCACAAGTTTCAGGCTCAGCAAGTTATCCATTGGCAGAGACCGGTCCATTCCCGGCGGGTACGTCTTACGTGCGTTTGGCGAATCCTGACATCAAGTGGGAAGTTTCTACGCAGACGGATATTGGTTTGGATTTTGCTTTGTTTGGTGGCGCTTTGGCTGGTACAATTGATTATTTTAATAAAATTTCAGAAGACATCCTGTTGGAAATCATTCCTGCTGACCCCGTTCAACCGGCTACAACCACTTGGACAAACGTAGAAGGCATGGAAATCAGAAACCAGGGCGTGGAAGTAGAATTGAGCTACCGCCATCGTTCTGCGAATGGTTTGAGCTATGAAATTGGTGGTAACGCGACGTTCATCGACAATGAAGTGACCGGCTCTCCTTACTCTGTGATTCCTTCTGGTTCGGCGTCTGGTTCTGGTTTGACTTCTGCTACGCTCAATGGCTATGTGAATGGACAACCAATTGGTACTTTCTACTTGCGCGAATTCATGGGCGTGGATGACAAAGGTGTCAATATTTTCAAAGATCAGAATGGCGATGGCGCTATCACCGACAACGACCGCATCGCAGCGGGTAGCGCTTTGCCAACCATGATTTATAACTTCAATGGTAGCCTTGGTTTCAAAGGTTTTGAATTGACCGCTAACTTCAACGGCGTGAGCGGCAACAAGATTTATGACAACACGGCAAATGCGAACTTCTACAAAGGCTTGCTGGTGAAAAACCGCAACACCACTGAAGAAGGCATCGGCTTACCAGGCGAATCCATCAACAACCCGGCGCCAATTTCTACGCGCTACCTGAAGGATGGTGCGTTCCTGCGCTTGAATAACCTCGTGTTGAGCTATTCTTTCAATACGCAAAATCTGGGCATCAACCGCTACATCAAAGGATTGACACTGTCTGTAACGGGTCAGAACCTGTGGTTGCTGACGGACTACGATGGCTACGATCCTGAGGTGAACAACGACCGCTCGATCAACGGTATCACTTCCTATGGTATTGATTACCTGAGCTATCCGAAAGCACGCTCGGTGATTTTTGGTTTGAACGTTAATTTTTAAGGAGCAGGCAGTGAGCAGCAAGCAGCAAGTCAAGCTTGAAACTTGTCGCTTGTTGCTCGAAGCTTGATTCTAAAAAAGTTAAATTATTAAAATAAAAAACGCAAGCAGCATCAGCGCCGTGAAAACCTTGCGGCTTGTAGCTCCCAGCTTGCAGCTAATTTTAAAACAATGAAAAATTATATCTTATTTCTATTAATCATCTTGGGTGTGTCTATCACCACCAACAGCTGTACCGACCTGGAGGAGGAAATCCTCGACGAGACTTCTTCAACGCCTGCTACCGATAAATTGGCAGCGGACGGCATCATGGCACCGGTTTATGCGTTGTTGCCAACTATTTTCCAGCACACGACTTACTTTGCATTACAGGAAATTACCACAGACGAAGCAATTTTGCCTTATCGCGGCGGTACCGACTGGGGTGATAATGGTATCTATGTAGAATTGCATAAGCACACTTACAATAGCGCAACGGCGAACATTCGTAACACCTGGAATCCGATTCTGCAAGCTTTGTCCCGCTCGGTTTCTGCCATTAACGAATTGCCGAGCAATCCTGATCCAATTGCAAAAACGTACCTCGCAGAGGCGCGTGGCATGCGTGCTTATTACAATATGCTGACCCTGGATATGTGGGGCATCGTATTTGTAAAAGAAGACATTGGCGCGGCTTCTACCATTCTGCGCGGCGCAGAAGCAGTCGCTTACATCGAAAGTGAATTATTGGCAGTAGAGCCATTGGTAGAAACAACCGTTGGTCCTGGTCGCTTGTCCAAAGGTGCGGTTTGGGGCTTGTTGGCTCGTTTGTACCTGAACGCTGCGGTATATCGCGATCCTTACGCGGATAAGTTTGACTTTACATCGGCTGATATGGACAAAGTCATTGATTATTGTAATAGAATCATCAATTCTGGTCAGTATGCTTTGTCAAATGACTACTTCGCTATTTTCAACGATGAAAACCATACCAATAAGGAATTGATCTTTGCCGTTGACCAACGCGCCGAATTGAATGGTCACAATCGCATGGCATATTTTTCTTTGTCAGGCGATCAGTTTCCATTGCCTAACTTCCCAAATGCCAATGGTACGGATGGTCCTGCCATTACATCCGATTACTATCGTACCTGGGTGAATGCGTATGCGCCGAAAGACCCCGCTGAAGTGGATCCAAGATTCTATCAGCAAAACATGGGTATTTATTCTAACCCGGCGGATACTTGTGTTTCAGCAGCAAGTTTCAAAATCAACCGCGGTATCTTACGGGGTCAGCAGTATGGTTTGCAGCGTAACACCAGTGGTTTCACCAAATGTGCCAACGGTGATTTCAAAGTAGGTCCACTGTTCCACCTGACTCGCAACAAATTTACTTTACCTGTAATTTTCACAGAACAAGTTGACTTTACCGTAGCAGGTAGCGACTACCCAACCGGTTATCGCGTGGAAAAATATGAGTTTAGTAAAAAATCGGACTCTGGTCGTAACAAAGGTGATGCAGACATCATCATCATCCGTTTGGCGGATGTGTACCTGATGCGTGCGGAAGCGAAATTGCGCAAAAGCAATGACGCAGCGGGTGCTTTAGCAGATGTAAACATCGTAAGAGCAGCGCGTACCAAGACGACTCCTGCGCCTGCGCTGACTTCTATGACCCTCGACTTGTTGTTCCGCGAGCGTGGTTTTGAATTCTACTGGGAATTGTTGCGTCGTACGGACATGATCCGTTTTGGTAAGTACGAAGATACCTGGACAGAGAAAGACGATAAAAACAAGTTCAAGCGCTTATTCCCATTGCCACAAACGGCGATTGACGGCGCTTCCAACCTGCCAGGGTATTTGAAGCAAAATCCAGGGTACTAAAAGTAGGCAGTTGAAAATGGCAGTTTGCAGTTCAAAAAGATGATTGTGTACTGCCAATTCAAACACGAGGGTCACAAGGGTTTGCACAAGGAACACAATGTAAAAACTTGGTGTACTTTGTGATAAATCTTCGTGACCTTTGTGTTTAATAATGCGAAGAGGGCAAAAAAACTTTGCACCTTTGCGTCTTTGCGTGAAATTTTAAATTTTACAATCATGAAAAATCAGCTCCTTCTCTTACTTACGCTCTTGTTTTGCTTCCCCTTTTCTGCTCTGGCGCAGCAAGCCGCCACTGGAAACCAACCTTTGGAAGCCCGCGTACTCGACGACCAATCGCCCATTATCTTACCTTACAATCGCATGGTGGCGTCGGCAGGAAAGGTAATCACCTACGGCAATCCGCGCTTGGAAAATCATACGTTGGATGTAACGATCATGCCTGATCAGAATTTATTAGCAATTGAAGACCGCTACGGCATTGCCATTTTGAATCGGAAGAAAAATACGCTGGTTTCGCGCTGGAGTATGCCCGACAGTAAAGACTTTCGCAATTTAATGAGCACGTTTTCCGGGATCAAGGCTTTTAATTATAAGAATCAAACCTACCTTGCCTGGGGCGTATCGGAGCGAGAAGAAGGAAAATCGGGGGTTTTAATTGCACAATGGACCGGCGACTCAATTGCAAATGTCGAATTGTTGTCTTTTGAAGCAGTAGCACCTGCGCCGATTGCTTTGCCAAATGAAGTGGAAGTTACTTTTGAAGGAAGTGAATGTTTTCTTTACATTGTACTAAATGGAAATAACCAATTGGTAAAAATGCGCTTTTCTGATCGGAAAGTGGTGTGGACAGCTCCAACGGGCGTTGCGCCCTTCGGAGTGAAAATTGTTAAAAATAAAGCCTACGTCAGCAACTGGGGCGGTCCTGCGCCTACGGATGCCAAACTCGAAACCGCTGGCGTGCCGTGGGGTGCAGCTTATATTGAACCAAAAACCGGCGCGATTTCGCAAGGCTCGGTTTCCGTTTTTGATGTAAATAATGGAAATATTATCAAAGAAGTTCCAGTTGGATTACATCCCAACGCGATGGTGGTGAGTCGTGATTCTAACAAACTTTACGTGTCCAATGGCAACAGCGACGAGGTTTTGGTCATTGATGTTCAAAAAGACGCCGTGACGCAAACCATTCCGGTTGGCTTATTTAATACGACGACCAATTTGATTGGCAGCAGCCCGAATGGTCTGGCTTTGAATGATAAAGGCGATATTTTATACGTTTCCAATGGGTTGGACAACGCGGTGGCGGTTGTGAAATTAGGCGACAAGCCAATGGTGCAGGGCTTCATTCCTACCCAGGCGTACCCTTCTGGCTTACTTTCGATTGATAAAAAATTATACGTTACCAATCTGGAAGCCATTGGCGCGCGCGTGCGCAATCAAACCAAGGAACTGAAGCAACGTTTTCCGAAAATGAAAGATATGGACGACGACGATTTTGAAGGTGCTTTCAATGCTCACGAGCAACTCGCGTCGCTTTCGATTATTAAAATCCCTAAAGCCGCTAAGCTGCGCAAATACACTAACAAGGTCAAAGATTTGAACCTTACCTTCCGCGAGCAGTGGAGCAAACAAGCGCCCCGCCCCAATGTACCCGCCCGACCCGTGCCGGAGCGCGTGGGCGAGCCTTCGGTTTTCAAGCACGTGGTGTACATTATTAAAGAAAATCGTACCTACGACCAAGTGTATGGCGATTTGCCGCAAGGGCGTGGTAAGCCCGAACTCTGCATTTTCGGCGATAGCATCACCCCCAATCAGCACAAGCTGGCGTTGGAGTATGGCTTGTTGGATAATTATCATGCATCTGGCAAATCTTCTGCCGAAGGGCATCAATGGACGGACGCGGGCATCGTGTCGGATTATGTGGAGAAGAGCGTACGCGGCTGGTTTCGCAGTTATCCGCACCGCCAGTACGACGCGATGGTTTACACCAAAAACGGTTTTATTTGGAATCATGCGCTGGATTATGGCAAATCGGTACGCATCTACGGCGAGGCTTGCTTCCTGGAGTTTGATGAAAAGTTGAGCTGGACCGATATTTATAAAAAATACACCAACAAAGAGCCGTTTGAATTTAAAAATACCAGCACGATCTCGCGCGTGCGACCCATTTTGTCCCAAATGTTTCCGGGCTACGACGATCCTAAGATCAATGACCAAATGCGCGCCGATGCTTTCATCGCAGAATTGAAAGCTTATGAACAAATGCCCGGCGACAGCCTGCCGAACTTGATGATTATTGCGCTACCCAATGACCACACCGCCGGTACCAGCCCTGGCTACCCCACGCCGCGCGCGCAGGTAGCAGACAACGACCTGGCGCTGGGCAAGATCGTGGATGCCCTGACCAAGAGCAGATTTTGGGACTCCACCGTTATTTTTGTCACGGAAGACGATTCGCAGAGCGGCTGGGATCACATCTCGGCTTACCGCACGGGAGCGTTAGTGATTAGTCCATACTCGCGTTTGGGTAAAACCATTACGACCAATTACAATCAAATTTCGATGCTTCGTACCATTGAGCAGATTCTTGGCTTGCCGCCCATGCACGCAGTGGACGCGACCGCCGTGCCGATGTTCGATTGTTTTAATATGACCAAAACCAGCGTGCCTTTCCAGCACCTGCCAAACCGCATTCCGCTGGATGAGATGAATAAATCTTTGGGGGCGCTGAGTGGCAAAGCCTTGTACTACGCGCAAAAATCGCAGGAAGTGATGGTGGAAGAAGGCGT
>CAZFBN010000063.1:0-28773 GCA_964517145.1 uncultured Saprospiraceae bacterium | reverse complement strand
TCTTTCTCGACAATTAAAAGCACACAAAAGTTTAAAAAAGCTCCAATCACTTATCATAAAAACTATTCGCTGGCGCTATTTTCGTTTCTATACAATCAATTTTTATAAAATTATGAAAAAAGAGGCGGCAAAAAAGGTATCAGCGCTTCTGCTTTCTTAATTTTTAAAGGCGGTGTAATAGACAGCCATTGTGTAAATTCATATAATAATTCTTCGAGTGGATAATTTTGTGCACGAAGGTATTGTAAAGATAGGCTTCCAGCGGATTTTGACAATTTATGACCTGCTTCATCCATTATAAGCGGATGATGATACAATATCATATTTTTAAAATTTTTTAATTGTAAAATGTCTGCCAAATACAACTGCGCTGCCGTAGAAGTCAATAAATCTGCACCTCGTATCACATGCGTGACGCCGAATTGCACATCATCCATCAAGGAAGCCAATTGATACGCCGGAATGCCATCACGGGTTTTTATTACAAAACTTCCCATTTCATGATGTAAATCTACTTCATAGCTACCAAATTTTACGTCCTCAACTGTAAGAATCTTGTCTGCTTGTACCCGCACACGCCAGGGCAAAGTTTCGTCAAGCGGCAATTGCTTTTCCAGGCAAAAATTAGGATAAACCCCTGTGAATCCTGCGTCGCGCAAGCTTTTTCGGGAACATTCGCAGGCAAAGAGCACGCCTTTTTGGGCTAAATGGGCTAATTTTTGTTTGTAATTGGGCATGCGCAATTCTTGCGACCAATGCTGCTGAAAATCTTTTACATTTTTAGGGCCTATATCCCAATCCAATCCCAGCCACCGCAGCGTTTCAAAAACGTCTTCCAAATATTCCACTCGGCTTCGCGTGGCGTCCAAATCATCGATGCGCAGCAGTATGTTGGCATCTAACTGACGGGCGTACAGCCAGTTAAGTAAAAAGTTAAATGCGTTGCCCTTGTGCAAAAAACCGCTAGGAGTAGGGGCGAGGCGAAAAAGTTTGTTTGACATTTTTGGATTAGAAATTCATTCTGAAAGCAAAATATTATGGATTTATCATTTGCGCCATTTTTATTTCATCAATTTGATACATACATTTAAAATGTCCTTGTGGACATTTTTCGTAACCAATTTTAGAGCAGGGGCGGCAAGGTAAGTTATTTACTTCAAATGTAATGTTGTGGTCTTTACCAGCTGGATAATATGGATACATACCAAACTCCGGAATCGTATTGCCCCACACAGATATGATGTCTTTATTAAACGCCGCCGCAATGTGCATCAAACCGGTATCATGTGTAATGACTTTCCACGCTTGTTGTACAACAGAAGCAGATTGATTTAATTTTAATTTGCCGCAGGCATTTATTACATGATTACCAGCCACTTTTGCAATAATGGCGCCTCGTTCAGCATCTTCAGGTCCGCCGAGTAGTATAATAGGATGTTGAATTTTATTACATATCATTATAATCTTTTCTATTGGAAGGCGCTTTGTGGCGTGCGCAGCGCCAATGACAAAAGCAATAAAACGGGTAGAAGCGTTGAAAGATGGAAGCGTCGAAACACGTGCAGTAAATTCAGCGCTATTAATAATTAATTCATCATCTTTCATTATAAAATAATCCAATCCCTTTCCATCATTTACAATCCCTAATTTTTTTACAGCAGCTAAATAACGATCAACGATATGCACTTTTGGCAAGCGATTGATTTTAAAATTGACCATCAGCCATTTTTCAAAATTAAGCTTGTCAAATGAATAACTTTTTACACCTAGCTTTAATTTTACTTGTAAACTGCGCAAATTTCGGTGCAAATCAATAATAATATCATATTTTTCACTATTTAAAAAAGGAAGCACTTCATTTACTTTTTTTTGTATAGTTATGATGCGATTGATGTAAGGATTGGCAACTAAAACCGGGTGAAAAGATTGTTTGGTTAAATAATGAATTTCTGCATCTAGCTGTTGCTGAAGACAGCGCACGACGGGCGTGGTGAGCACGATGTCGCCGATAGAGGAAAAACGAATGATTAAAATTTTCAAAGCGTATTGGTTTATTCCTATGCGTTTTAAAGGGGATTAATCTGTCATTTTAAAATAATGACTTCAATGTTTTCGGTTTCAATTTTTGACAGGGATTTTAATTCGCCTTTTTCAAACAAAGAATCAAAAACATTTACATTTCTGATCGTGGAATCTTCGGGTTGATAATTATTGTAATCAGCAAAGCGAATTCCATTTACATAACGCACATCATAAGCCTCCCGAAAGCGCGCGCCGCCGCCGTCTTCCTGAAAATTATAAGCTAAATAATCCATTGTTAAGCTGTCGCGATTGATCCAATAAACGTATTCATCCTCAAAATCTTCGCCGCCGCCTTCTTGCTCAAAGCTTACTTTGATTTTATGATATGGTTTTGATTTAATATTTACTTCTCCTTCATAGGTTTTTACAACTGCTTGGTCATTCAAAAAATAGGGGAGCAATGCGAAGTAAATAACAGAATTTACAGAATTGGAATACTTACGTTGGTCTTCGGTGCTGAGCGTTACGCGTTTGCCATTGATTTCACGGTACAAGCCGCCATTATTCAGCACATCGCGAATTTGCTGACCGGTAGAATCCGTCCAGGAGCGTTCGTACTCAAAAGAAGCGCCGCGCCGGGTAGCTTTATATTGGCGATCCCGAAAAGTAAATTTTATAATACTGCTCTCAATAGATTTTCCGCCATGCCTTGCAATCGTCTGATCTACAATTTGTTGTGCAACTGATTTTTCCTGTGGATTGAGCGTAGGAATGTTTGTTGATTCCGACTTTTTTTCCTGATTATTACATGCAAATAATGCCAATAAAGACATTACGTATAGCATTTTTTTTAAACGCATAGGTGTGAAATTTTTATTTACTAAATGCTGCAAATTTTAATTCCAACGATCATGGTTCGGATACAATACGCCGGTTCCACTGCTCTTTCCCATTTGCATCAAAAATGCGCATCGTCAGTGTTCGTGCGGTTTTTGGACCTTTAAATTCTAAAAAACCGAAATTACGCGCCTGTACCACAGTGCCCGCCGTGCGCAATGTATTATCCGTTTCTATTTTTTGTAAAACACCGGAGGTCAATGGTGATACAGTTAAATCATAAATCATATTTCCTTTGGCATTTTTATAAGTTGCCAATTCTGTAAAATGGCGGTCGCCGCTTAAAAATATTACATTTTTAATATTTTCCTCTTCAATGCGCTTTAGTAAAAAGGCACGTTCTTCATTATACAATTTATAATAACTTTCCGAAACGGTTTTAGAATCATTTAGCACTTGATTGCCGATTACCACCATTTTAAATGACGCCTTGCTATTCACTAAACCATCAATCAGCCATTCCAGTTGCGTCTTTCCCAATAAAGATCGCTCGCCAGTGATCCGATTGTCGGGGGCGCGATAAAAACGATTGTCAAGTAAATAAAAATCAATATCATTATATTGAAATGCAGAGGTAATACCGGGTTTTCCATTGATGCCATAAGTCAAATTGCCCCAAAATAATTTAAAAGCTTCGAGGGTCAAATCTTTTTGAATAAAAGAAGCATCGGAATTATCAGGACCAAAATCGTGGTCATCCCAAGTAGCGAAATTATTCGCAGCAGCCAATAACGGCTGCATTTCCGGCAGCGAACGCGTGTGCGTATAGCGTGCCAGGATGCCCGTGCGCGTGTACCAATCCGCTTCCCGGAGGTAGGTATTGTCGCCCGTCCAGAGCATCATATCCGGGCGCATGCGGTGAATGGCATTAAAAATATGATATTCGCCACCATAAGGATTACCAGGGCGATCATATATGGGTTCGTTTATATATGCACAGCTGCCCAGCGCCATTGTAAAATCAGGCGCGTCGTTGCGCCATTGCCACAAGGCTTGTGTTTGAAAAGTAGTCGGATAATTGAATTTGCAAGGTTGATCGTTGATGCGCAGTTCATAGTCGTAGCGCTTGCCAGGCTGTACTTGGTTTGCCAACAGTTTAGCGGTGTAAGCATTGTCTTTGCCGGTAATTTTGGCATCGGTGAGGTACGTCTGCTCTGGATTTTCGCGCTCCCAGTACGCTATTTGCACCTTAGCGGCAGCTCTGGTTTGCACCCACAGCAGGGCTTCGCGCATTTCAGCATAACCCACCATCGGACCCGATTGTAACAAATCTTGTTGCGCAGGAAGCGTTTGAATGATGAAAAGAAAACAAAAAATAGCTAAAAATCGCATATATTTCAAAATTTGCGCAAAGCTAAGGCGAAGCGCCGAATAAATAATTGAAAATGAGCGTTAAAATTCCGTCAAGGAATTAGCCAGGTATTTTGCCAGTGCCCGCCAGTCCAGGAAAACTGCGCGCGCTGATGCCCTTCAGGATGCAGCAATAGCGCCTCGATACGATCCACTGTGCAAACGACGAGCGCAAAGTTCGCAAAAGCGTACTCTGTTGCACTCGAATCCATCTCAGGGTGCCAAAAATCTGGCGTGCCGTCGCTTGGCGTTTGCGAGGCTGAACCAGGTAAATCCAGAGGAGCGTAGGGTTTGCGCAAAGAAATCGGAAGCCGACTCCAATGCGATGTTGCCAATTCATCTTGCATGTGCAGGCGAACACTGCCTTCTGTGCGAATTTGCACTTGCTTTTTAGGATGGTAAAATAAGCTCGTCAAGTGTGGATGTTGTTGAAAATGAGCTACTTTGGCAGAGCGGACATCGGTATAAAAAATCAATTGACGCTGAGCCTGTTCCACCTTTCGCAAAACAACGATGCGCAAATGAGCGACGTCGTTTTGTGCTGTTCCTAAAACCGGGAATCGCAAAGGATCATTTTTTTTGGTTGCGCCATTCAGCAGCAAGCGCCAGCATTGGTCAAGGTAAGCGTCGAGCGAGTTAAAACGTTGCATGCAAGGATTTTTCAGCACGAAAGTAGCATTTCTGTTATTTGTATAAAATCGCTTTTTAACTTTTTTATAAAACTTCTTGACTTGTGGCGGGTTTCCTAAAAGCATACCTTTGAAGTTTTAAAATAAAAAAATGATGATTGAACAGATTAAAGCATTGTATGACAATTATTTAATCGTCAATCGAATAAATTTCCCGGCGTGAAACACCTACGTTATCTCAACAAGTTTTTTCTCAAATACCGCTGGCATCTGTTGGGTGGCATCGCTTTTGTATTCATTTCCAATTACTTCCGCGTATTGCAACCGCAAATGATTCGCGAGGCGCTCGATTTGGTGGTAGAAAATATTGGTTTATACAGCATGTACGATGGGTTTGAGTTGCAGCGCGATTTGTACATGAGCTTGGGCAAAACGTTGTTGTACTTTGGAGGAGTCGTTCTGCTACTGGCGGTGCTGATGGGTATTTTTATGTATTTTATGCGGCAAACCATCATTGTGATGTCCCGCTTGATTGAATATGATATGCGCAAGGAAATTTTTGCACATTATGAAGCGCTCGATCAGGCATTTTATAAAAGAAATAATACCGGTGATCTGATGGCGCGCATCACGGAAGATGTCTCGAAAGTGCGCAATTACTTGGGTCCGGCTATTTTATATGGTGTAAACCTGGTTTCTGTTTTCATTTTGACCATTCAATCAATGGTAAGTGTCAATTTGGAACTGACCTTGTGGTGCCTGGCGCCGCTGCCTTTTTTGTCGATTTCTATTTACTACATTAGTAATATTATTAATAAAAAGAGTGAAATCATTCAGCGCAAGCTCGCGACCTTGAATAGCATTGCACAGGAAGTGTATTCGGGCATTCGAGTGGTAAAATCATATGTGCAGGAAGTGCCGCAGGTGAATTTTTTTGCAAAAGAAAGTGAAGATTTTAAAGCAAAATCTTTGTCGCTTGCACGTGTGAATTCCTTCTTTTATCCATTGATGCTGCTGCTGATAGGAGCGAGTACCATTTTGGTGGTTTACATCGGGGGGCTGCAGGTGTCGAGTGGCGCGGTGACGCCCGGAAACATTGCTGAATTCGTGATTTATGTGAATATGCTCACTTGGCCCGTGACAGCGATTGGCTGGATTGCCTCCATCACGCAGCAGGCAGCAGCATCGCAAAAACGAATTAATGAATTTTTACAAACGAAGCCGACCATCAGCAATCCAGTTTTAAATCCGACGCCTTTGAAAGGTCAAATCGAATTTGATAAAGTGTCGTTCACTTATCCTGATACGGGCATTCAAGCATTGAAAAATATCAATTTTAGTCTGTTGCCAGGGCAAAAAATGGCGATAATTGGTCGTACCGGCTCTGGAAAAACCACGATTGCCGACCTGCTCGTGCGCATGTACGACGTGAGCGATGGCGAGATTCGTATAGATGGTAAAAATATTCAGGCGCACGATCTTGCCAATTTGCGCGAGCGCGTTGGCTATGTGCCGCAAGATGTATTTTTGTTTTCGGATAGTGTGGCAAATAATATTGCCTTTGGCGAACGAGCCGCTGCGCGAGAGGAAGTAGAGGCGTTTTCAAAATATGCGGCGGTGTATGAGGACATCAAGGGATTGTCGGAAGGATTTGACACAATTGTTGGCGAACGCGGCGTGACCCTCTCCGGCGGGCAGAAGCAGCGCGTTTCGATTGCGCGGGCTTTGATCAAAAAACCGGATATCGTGATGCTGGATGACTGTCTGTCGGCGGTTGATACCAATACGGAAAAGCAGATTTTGGGCTATTTTACGGATGCACTGTCTGATAAAACGGCGATTATCATTACCCACCGGATTTATTCTTTGCTGCAATTTGACAAAATTATTGTGATGGATCAAGGTGAAATTGTAGAAGAAGGCACCCACGAAACCTTGCTTGCTCAAAAAGGATATTACGCAGAATTATTTGAAAATCAGACACTTGAGGAAGCGGCGAGTCATTGATGGCTTGTCCATATTTATCGGGCGTTTACAATAGATGTGTGAAGCGCGCGGGCTACCTGTTTGCCGATAACTTCCAATTAATGACCGAATTCTCGAAAGATTTTTTTGTAATTTTCAGTAAATCACTACTTTTGTACGGGAAAGCCATTTTACATTCACAAAACTTTCTAAAAAACGTGGATAACGAGAGAAACCGTAGATTCGAGAGTGTGTATTCAAAGAAAGTAAAAGCAGGCAAACGAAGAACTTACTTTTTTGATGTACGCCGCACCAAAGGGGATGATTTTTATCTGACCCTTACTGAGAGCACCAAAAAATTCAACGGCGAAGGGTACGAACGGCACAAAATTTTCTTGTACAAAGAAGATTTTAACCGTTTTATCGGCAGCCTGGAGGAAGTGATCAACTACGTGAAGACGGAATTGATGCCAGACTATGACTATGAAGAGTACGACCGCCGCCAGGAAGAATACGAGAATGAAGATGGCGTAGAGTATGACGAAGACGATCATCTGGTGAATACCAAAGCGAAGTCGAAGGTTGAAAATGACGATGATATTAGCTGGTAAACTCAAATGCAAATTTGGGCACTGAAATGTAAAATAAAAAGAGCGAAGTCTATTGCAATGGGACCTTGCTCTTTCTATTTTTCAACTTTATAATTTCAAATCTTCCACTTTAATACGCTCCAAAGTACCGCCGCATAAACCACTCGCCACTCAGCAACAGTAGCAGTAAAAAGAAAATCCATTTTAAATTGATGACCGGACGTGTTTTGGCGGTTTCGTAAATCACTGGTTTGACAGTGCCTTTCTGCTCAATCAGATCAACAATGCTTGACATATTATTCGGATACACCACTGCGCCGCCATATTTATTGCTCATCAAGCGCAGTAAATTATGATTGGCAGTGGTTTCAAACAGTTCAACTTGCACCGGCTGTACGCTGAATTGCCCGGATACCGCGAGATTCTGACCATTGTAACTTACCGCCGCGCGATACGTGTAATTTCCAACCGGAAAAATGCCGGTATTTAAGGTGTAAGAACGCCCTGTTTTGTTAAAAGTAAAATCAAATTCTTTACCTTCCCCATTGGTAATCGAGATGGAAGCATCGGGCTCATTAATCAATTCATAATTATCATTATACAATTCCGCATCAAAAAAGACCGGCTCATTTTCATTAAAAATATTTTTAACTGGCGTTACGCGAAATTTGCGCTTATCCGCTTTCAAACTCAGAAATTGCACGGGTTTCCCCAACAATTCATTGAATAATTCATGGTTTTGATTTTGCAAAAAGTCAAACAAACGCCACTTCCACAACCCCTCGGCGCAAAGCACGCCCACTTTGGCACTGCCCTCCTCGCCCAGCACCAGCAACGGGTAGCGCGTGTCCACCTTGCCAATGCGCTGATACAACAACACGGCAGCCCCCGGCGACACTTGAAATTCGCCGAACGGCGCAGTCAAAGGCGGAAACTGAGGCAATTCGTTGGTCAATTGGTCGCTGATGGTAAAACTGTTAAAGCCCGGCGCGATCCTGCCCTGCACATCGTTCGTGCTAGAGCCGCCAATTTGAAAACGCACCAGATTTTGCAGCTGATTCAAACGGGTGAAATTCGTTTGCATGCCTGCAATGAACAAATGTGGGATATTTTTACTTTGTAGAACATTGAAAACGTTGGTAGCATCGTTGTTACGACTCGGCAATTGATGCAAAATGACAAAATCGTACGTGCCAACATTTGCCGTCAGATTATTGATAAAAGCAATGTCAACCTGGTAATTTTTATTTTGCTCAATGGATTGGCGAATGGCAGTAATATCGGGATGCGGTGAGTTCGCAAGGATCAAAATTTTCTGCCGCGCATCCAGCACGTCTATAAAAATTTCTTTGGCATTGTTAATATTGGTGGCTTCGCCGGAGAGCGATTCGGCTACAATGCGATACCGCTGCACGCCTGCCTGATTGGCATCCAAAATAATTTCGCGAGTAGTAAAATAATCGTTCCGGTCAATATTGATGGGCACTTGCTGCATCTTGCGCGCATTGCCACCTTCTATTTTAAAAACGCTCAAGCTCGTATTGCTTCCTGCAAAATTTTGCGCGCTCACGTCCACCTGCACCGTGAATTTATCACCGAGGTATGCAATTTTATTATGAAAAACACGCTTGAGCACCACGTCTTTTTTAATGGTGGTGTCGCCCAATGCAATTGAATAAATCGGTGCTGTCAGTTTTGAATTCAAATAGACCGGATTGCTTCCTTCATTGTAAATACCATCCGTTGCGAGCACAATGGCGCCTAAATTTTGATTGCTATACAAATCATACACATTGGTGAGCAGTTCCGAAAGGTTGGTCACTTTGTCATTGTACTGAAAATCAATGGCTTCGCGCACTTCATTGCCAAAAGCGTATTGCTTTACATCGTATTGATTGCCAAGTTGTTGTGCTAATTTTTCAAAATTGCTGCGGTAATTGTCACGTTGTTCTTCATTCATCGAAGCAGCCACTGATTCCGATTGATCCTGTGCGAGCACGATCACCGGTTTTTGCGAATGAGTGACAATGGATTTTAATAAAGGCGACAAGAGCAACATGCTCAAAATGGTGATCGTAACAAAGCGAAAAGCACCCATGATCCAGTTGAGCCGCTCCGATTGATCGTAAAATGTTTTATCTCGAAAATACAGCACCAGTGCATACGCTGCTCCCAGCAACACACAAAAAATAAGATACCAAACTGGATATTGAAAAGTTAGATTCGCCATAGTAATTGGATAATAGGGTGATAAGGGAATAGGGCTATAGGATATTAAGAATAAAAGTGATCAATTATTGTAAATTTTCCCATTCCCCTATACCCCTATTTCCTAATCAACCTAAAGTTGAAACGCAATTATACTCTATTTTCTGCTGTAAAAAACGGTGGTGTTGTTACCATTTTGTTAAAACCTAGCAGCAGCAATGCAATTGTTGTAATTTTCGTTTCTATAAGTGCAAGGATTCCAATAATAAGCTTTTTTTGTAAAAAATATTTTTATGAATCTAAGACGACTGGTAGTATTAACGTTGTTGATTGTTTTTGCCGCCAAGGCACAAGCTGCTTTCATTCTGATTCCCATGGACGCAACGTCGCAACGCGATCATTTGAAGGCATATGGCATCACGTATTGGGTATTACAAAATGGCGTAGAAGCCTGGTGGCTGTTGAATTATCGCGGCGGTAGCTTCGCATTTCAACATAACAAACTCTTTGAAAAAGAGTGCATTACGCGTGGTGTGAGTTACGAAGTGATCGCAGATGCACAGTTTAATCAAATCACGGAACAAATCAGTCACCCGGAGGTGAATATGGATGTGGTTAAACTGGAAGTGGCGCCCAAAGTAGCGGTGTATAGTCCTGATAAAAATGAAAAAGGCGAGCGCATACAACCTTGGGATGACGCGGTGACGCTGGCATTGACGTATGCTGAAATTCCGTATGAAACCATTTATGATGCAGATGTACTGAACAATGAACTGGCGAAGTATGATTGGCTGCACTTGCACCACGAAGATTTTACGGGGCAATACGGTCGTTTTTATAGGTCTTATTCCAACCAGCCCTGGTATCGAGAGCATGTGCGCAATTCGGAGGCATTGGCAAAAAGTTTGGGCTTTTCAAAAGTGTCGCAATTGAAATTGGCAGTGGTGAAAAAAATTCGTGAATTTGTAGGTGGCGGCGGCTTTATGTTTGCAATGTGCTCAGCAACAGATACTTATGATATTGCATTGGCGGCAGAAGGCATCGACATTTGTGCACAGATGTACGACGGTGACGGTGCTGACCCAAACGCACAGGAAAAATTGGATTTTACCAAAACGTTCGCTTTCCGTGATTTTGAATTGACTCAGAATCCTTTAGAATATGAACATTCCAGCATTGACCACTATTTTGGTCGCAATGTAATGCCGGAGCAAGATTATTTTACCTTGTTTGATTTTTCTGCAAAATGGGATCCCGTTCCAACCATGTTGTCACAATGCCATACCCGCACGGTGAAAGGATTTATGGGACAGACGACTGCTTTTCGCAAAGAATTTATCAAACCTAGTGTGCTGACTTTAGGCGAGAATAAACCGGCGAACGAAGCGCGCTACATTCACGGTACGTTTGGCGAGGGCACCTGGACGTTTTACGGCGGGCACGACCCTGAAGATTATCGTCATTTTGTTGGCGATCCGCCCACGGATTTGAGCCTGCATCCAAATTCACCGGGCTACCGTTTGATTCTTAACAATATCTTATTTCCGGCTGCTAAGAAAAAGCAGCGCAAAACTTAGGCGCAGCCAGGGTAGGGTTGAAACTTTGAAGTTCAATTGTCCAAAAATAACGAACAAAGCTTGAACGGTTGAACCATGAACAACTTTCATTGTATTTTTGTAATAAAACTATCCATTTAATCAAAATTGTAAGAAAGCTATGACCAACTTGCGTTATTTGCTGTGGGTTTTGTTTCTTGGCATTGGTTTTTTTATAGGCGCTGCCTGGAAAAATAGCAGCAATCCAGCCCAAAATGAAGATCAAGACGCTTCTGTAAATGCAGTACCTGCTTCTTTTGAGAGCAGAGAAGCACTTTTGGCAGAAAATCCGGCACTAAATCCGTCGGAAGTAGCAACCATTCAACTGTTTGAAAGAGCCTCGCCATCTGTTTGTTTTATTACGACAACAGCTTTGTCGCGTGATCTTTGGACGAGAGACGTGACAGAAATTCCTCGCGGATCGGGTTCTGGATTTGTGTGGGACAAACAAGGACATATTGTAACAAACTTTCATGTAATTCAAGGTGCGAATAAAGCAACGGTAACGCTTTCAGATCGAACTACTTACGATGCGGAAGTGATAGGTGCTTACCCCGAAAAAGACCTTGCTGTACTGCGTATTCAAGTCTCGGCGAATAAACTTACGCCTATTCCCATTGGCGAGTCAGAAAACTTGCGGGTAGGGCAATCGGTTTTTGCAATTGGCAATCCATTTGGTTTGGATCAGACGTTGACAACTGGCATTGTGAGTGCCTTGGGGCGCGAAATTGAATCAGTAGCAGGGGTGCCTATTCGCGATGTGATTCAGTCGGATGCAGCGATTAATCCGGGTAACTCTGGTGGACCTTTGCTGAATTCTTCCGGGCAGTTGATCGGGGTTAACACTGCTATTTACAGTCCTTCTGGCGCTTCGGCGGGGATTGGTTTCTCCATTCCGGTGGATGCCGTGAAGTGGGTGGTGCCGGAATTGATTCGCTACGGAAAAGTGCAACGTCCGAGCATTGGCATTTCTATTGCGCCCCAGCAAATTGTAGAACGCCTGGGTATTGAAGAAGGGGCATTGGTGGTAGGCGTTGAGGATGGCAGTGCTGCGTCGCGAGCGGGCATTCGTCCTACTTACCGCAGCCGCAATGGTGGCGTGGTGTTGGGCGATGTCATTATAGCCATTAATAATGAAAAGATTAAGAATGGCAATGAAATCACTTTGGCATTAGAAAAGTACAAACCTGGCGATGTGGTGAGTGTAAAAGTATTGCGGGAAGGAAAACCCGCTAATTTAGAAGTGCGTTTGGATCAACCCAGATAAGGATTGTTTTATATTTAAATTTTTGAAGTTTGAGGAAGCTACGTCAGCGAACCTCAAACTTCAAATCTCCGACGGAAAATAGCCTCAACTTCCTGCGCCCATTTCCTTGCGCAAGCGCTCTATCTGAGCTATCCAGAGCAGTTTTTGATCTTCTTCTTCGTCGGCATCCGAAAAGTCAGTGATTTCCAGCACCGTTTCATCCGTTACCGGAGAAGTGTAGATTTTAAATTCTAAAAATTCCCGTTCGTCTTCAGCATCCAGCCAGCGAAAGCGAACCAGTTCCTCCTCAATATCATCCATTATTTCCGCAGTTTGAGCGGTGCCATTCCACAAAAAAAGATAGAGGTCTCCCTGAATATCCACGCCATCACAAAACCAGCGAATCAGGCAGGAAGGTGTGGTCAGAAATTGATATAGAATAGCAGGAGAAGATTTAAATAAAAATTCCAGGTTGAATTTAACACGTTCCATACATCCGCAGGATTATTGGTTAAGGGTTTGTTGTGAATTTTCAAACGAGATAAAATTTTATTCGGCAATAAAAGGAAATTTTAGAATTCCAGTAAATTTTTTTGCAAAAAAAGCGCGTTTAAATAGCCTTTTGATTGTCTAATAACGTTGCTGTGCAAGAAAAAAGAAAAAATTGATTTTTGCAAGTTTTTAGGAAGGTAAGCGTAACAAAGGGCTTGTTTTTTTCTGTTTTATTTTTAGGAAACTGGAAACCATTTTCGATTATGCGATGTTTTTGGCAAAGAAGATTGTCAAATATTGCCTAAACCCTTGACACGAAGAGGGAATTGAATTAATTTTGTGGGCTGTTAAAAGATGATACGTGCAGGGCTTGTCCAATAAACCAATAGCGAATAGCGGTACAGAAACGTGGAGGAATGCCTTTTTGAATGTGACAAACATCAGATACGATCCCATTTCATATCCTGCCCTACAATCCGTTTTAGCAATCAGTCGATTTTCACCATTGTAAACTTTTTAAAAAGTTCTTTAATACATGAGACAATTAAAGATTACCAAATCCATTACCAACCGCGAGAGTCAATCGTTGGAAAAGTATTTGCAGGAGATTGGTAAAGTGGATTTGCTCACTCCGGAAGAGGAGGTAGAATTAGCCAAGCGCATCAAACAAGGAGACCAGGCAGCATTGGAAAAACTGACCAAAGCCAACCTTCGTTTTGTGGTTTCGGTAGCGAAACAATACCAAAATCAAGGGCTTTCGCTCAGCGATTTAATTAATGAAGGTAATTTGGGCTTGATAAAAGCTGCTCAACGTTTTGACGAGACCCGGGGTTTTAAATTTATTTCTTACGCAGTATGGTGGATTCGGCAGTCTATTTTGCAAGCTTTGGCAGAGCAATCGCGTATTGTGCGGCTGCCTTTGAATAAAGTAGGTTCTCTCAACAAAATCAATAAAGCTTTTTCTGAACTCGAACAAGAGTTTGAGCGGGAGCCATCGCCAGAAGAATTGGCTGAAATTTTGGAAATTCCTACCGAAGAAGTAGAAACGACGCTTGGTGTAGCGGCTCGCCACGTCTCTATGGATGCGCCCTTTGTGGATGGAGAAGATAATTCGTTGCTCGATGTGCTCGAAAATGGCGGCACACCTGGCACCGATCAGGAATTGGAATACAATGAATCGCTTCGTCGGGAAATTGAGCGTTCGCTAAGCACGCTGACCGACCGTCAGTGCGATGTGATTAAATTATATTTTGGCATTGGCGTGGAGCACCCGATGTCATTAGAAGATATTGGTGAAAAATTTGGGCTCACGCGCGAGCGGGTGCGCCAGATCAAAGATAAAGCCATTAACAAATTGCGTTCGGCTAACCGCAGCAAGTTGCTGAAGCACTATTTGGGCGTTTAAAAAAACAGGAAAGAAAGCGTGTTGGAAGCCGATTTCAATGCGCTTTCCTTATTCAGCTTGTGCTAGCCTTCGGTCTCTTCTACATTGATGATGTCAATTGGGCGATCGATGCTGGCTTCAAGTGAAATGAATGTTTCCGTGCGTTGAATGCCGCCAATTTCTTGCACTTTGTGCAGTACATTGCGAAGGTGGGTGGTGTCGCGGCAAATAATTTTGGCAAAAATGCTGTAAATGCCCGTGGTATAATGCGCCTCCACTACTTCAGGGATGGCTCTCAGCAGATTAGCCACATCTTCGTACAAGGAGCTTTTATCCAGATAAATGCCTAAAAAAGCACAAATGTCGTAGCCCAGCAGGCTGTAATCAATGTCTAAATTATAACCTTTCACAATTTTTGCCTCTTCGAGCTTTTTCATGCGCACATGAATCGTTCCTCCCGAAACAAACAACTCTTTTGCGATTTCTGAATAGGGCTTTTTCGCGTTACGCATTAGCTCGGATAGAATTTGTTTATCCAGTTTATCCACATCAAACGATTTGCCCATACACCTATTTTTGTTGGTTCTTTAACAAAAGTAACCTTTTATTGCTGGTAATTTAATTTTTTTGAAGCATTCTTTTTAAATTTTACATTTTTTGCAAACAAGCCGTATTTGGATTGATAAACTTACAATTTTTAATATTTAACAAATTCGACATCAATAAAAAAACGCGTTTGTCACAACTGAACTAAGCAAGGGCATAGACTGTTACTGCTCATTAAAGAAGGGCGAACAAGCACTTTTCAGAGAAGACAGGCGAGTCAATACTTATTTTGATTATTTTTGTCAAACAGAAAGCGATTGCAGCAAAAAAAAGTCTCCTGATCGCCCCGATTGACCATTTTTGTAAAAGTGAACTTGTTTAAAATTGACGATTTTATTTAATATGACAGAGGCAATTCGACGCTACATTCTCTTATTCAAGAGTAGATTGTTGAATCTTCCAAAACACGAGAACGTAGGAGCTTAGTTTGAAAAGATATTACGATTTTTCATTAATTTTAAACAAGCTCAGTATAATTGGTTGAGCATGAATCAACAATCTCATAATATTGCCAACAGGCTCAATGTTTGGTTGCCCCTTCTTTTTGCGATGGTGCTGGTGGCGGGTATGCTTATTGGTATGCGTTTGCAACTCGAAACGCCCACGGTGGTGATGGATGCACAAGGCAACAACTTGCCGGAAGGTGGGAAGTTGGAAGAGATTTTGCGTTACATTGATGCAAAATATGTGGATAACGTGAGTCGGGATAAATTGATGGATGAGGCAATCCACGATGTGCTAAAGCAATTGGACCCGCATTCTAACTATATTCCTGCCGAACATTTGCAAGAGGTGAATGAGCAATTGGAAGGAAATTTTGATGGCATCGGGGTTGAATTTTTAATTTTAGAGGACACCGTGGTGGTGGTGGCGCCGCTGTCGGGTGGACCTGCGGAGGAAGCTGGCGTTTTGGCGAGTGACAAAATTATTTACGTCGAAGATTCTTTGATTGCAGGCGTTGGCACTACTTCTGCCGGTATTGTTGATTTGTTGCGCGGTGAGCGTGGTTCGAAGGTGAAAATCAGCGTTTTACGTGGTACAGAAACCAAACTTCGCCAATTCACCCTCACGCGCGATGAAATACCGATGCACAGTGTGGATGTGGCTTATATGTTGGATAATAAAACGGGGTATATCAAGATCAATCGCTTTAGCGCAACGACGTATGAAGAATTTATGAAGAGCTTAGAGAAGCTGGTCGAAAAGCAAGGCATGAAAGATTTAGTGATTGATTTGCGTCAAAACCCTGGCGGCTATTTACAACAGGCAACCAATATTTTAAGTCAATTATTTAAAGAAAAAGGAAAATTATTGGTTTATACCGAAGGGCGCTCAGTGCATCGAAGTGATTATGAAACCACTGGCAGAACGTTTTATGATATTAAAAATATTGCTGTTTTAATTGACGAAGGTTCTGCTTCGGCAAGTGAAATCATGGCTGGCGCGCTGCAAGATCACGACAGGGCTTATATTTTGGGGCGGCGTTCTTTTGGCAAAGGGCTCGTGCAAGAGCAATACGACCTGCGCGATGGCTCTGCGCTGCGGCTCACTGTAGCTCGGTATTTTACGCCGTCGGGGCGCTCTATTCAAAAATCTTACACAGACAAAACTGCCTACGAGAATGACGTTTGGGATCGTTTTGAATCGGGAGAATTATACGCGGAAGACCGCATCAACGTAGCCGATACCACTCAATTTTACACCTCAAGCGGTCGAGTGGTGTATGGTGGCGGCGGCATCATGCCCGATGTGTTCGTGCCCATTGACACGGTCGTTTTAAACGAATATTATGTAGAATTGCGCCAGCACGTGCCACAGTTTGTGTATCGCTATGTCACTAGTAATCGCAAAAAGTTTGAATACAGCTCCGTTGAGCAATTTAAACGGAATTTCACAGTGACCGATCAGATTATGAATGCCTTTTTGGAGTACGCTACTACCCAAAACGCACCCAAAGACGCAAAGCAGCTAAATGCCATCAAACCAGAATTGAAGCGCTATATGAAGGCTCGTTTTGCACGGCAATTGTTCGATGACGAAAGTTTTTTTAAAATTTGGAATGAACAAGACCCCGTGGTGCGAAAAGCATTACAAACAATTTATAAATCTTATCCAATCTCTGAATACCAGCACCAGCGGCAGCAAGCAGAGAAATAGTGATTTGCGCAGGCTTTTCGTAAAAATGAATGATTAATAATGCGGATTATTTTTTATGAATAACTGCTTTTGTATCAAATGCTGCGCTGATTTCTTTTACAATGTTATTTAATTCCGAGGTATTATCATATTTCAATTGTACTCCGACGCGGGTGTTTTTACCTACTTTCTCTGTAAAAGGCTCATAACCAGCTTTGTATATCTTTTTTATCAAGCGCTCCACATTATCTGGTTTAGAAAAAGTGCCAATGGTAATAATGGCGGACTTTGTACCAGGCTTTAAAGTCGCTGCTTCCGAATCCGAATCATCTGCTTCAGCATCTGCAATACTGCGGTCATTCACTTCTTCCACACCGGCGGTTGCACCGTCGTTTTCAGATGGACTGACATTATAACGCTTCGGAGAAACCGGAATACTTGAAATAGTTTCTTCCTCTGTAATTGGCTCACTTTTAGGATTTTGCAATAAAAGATAAACGCTACCAGCAATCACAAAAGCGCTTAGGCTACTCACCAACAACAAATTGCGTTGTAACCAACTTTTTTGCTGCAAATTTTTAGCTGCCGTTATATTAGCTGCTGCTGCTGCCAGAACTTTTTCCTGCGAAGTGCGTACCACTGGGTAATATTCTAAAGTTGGCAAGCCATAAGAATCCGTATTAAAATTGGTTTCATCCGGCAAAAACTGATAATTTTGCTCATAATCTTTATACAGGCGACCTACTTTTGGAAACGTCACAATCTCCCGATTTTCAATTTTTCCCTTCACTTCTTTGGCATAGTCATCCACTGCGCGCATTGCCTCACCGTACGACAAACGATATTGTTCGCGCAACTGCTTGACTAGCAAGCCATCATCAATCAACAGATTTTTATTAAATTGAATTTGTTTGGAAGGAGGCGCTATTTTGCCTTCTACCTGGTCAATATTGGCTGGTTTATAACTGGACACAAACGCCCCCAAACCCGGAATCGTCACCGCCTGATGCACATACAACAACTCCGAGATGCTCGCTCCTACGTCTATTTGCATACTGTAAAGTTTATAGGGAAATGGGGTAATAGGGGAATACGTAATAAAATCACCCCATTCTCCTATTATCCCATCCTCCATCTCTAAGAACCTGATTTTCAAAGAAAATATTTCGCAAAGATATAGTTTTTTTGCGCATTAGTCAAGAGGGGACTGTTTTTGCAGTATTCAACCTGTCTATTGCAAAATGGAAAGTTCTGCTGTACATTGCATTTTATAACAAGAAATTTATGAGCAGCGCAATTGCGAACCGAAATATAGCCATAGAAGACCTGCCTCGTTACTCGGTAGAAGACTGGGCACAGTGGGAAGGCAAGTGGGAACTCATTGAAGGCATTCCTTATGCGATGTCGCCTATGCCTGGTAAAAAACATCAGCGTATTAATGGACGATTGTATCGTATTTTTTCAGAATTGTTAGAAGATTGTCCCGATTGCGAGGCTTATTTACTAGTTAATTTCAAAGCAGATAATTACAATGTATTACATCCTGATTTACTGGTTGTTTGTGGAGAAGAAGCCGATGGAAATTATATTACCACCATTCCACATTTAGTCGTAGAAATTTTATCCCGCTCCACAAAAAAGAAAGATGAAATCACCAAACCAAAGGTTTATAGCGCCATTCAGATTAAATATTACATCACCATTGACCCACAGGCAGAAGTAGTGAATATTTTTGAATTACAGGATAATGATTATAAGCTTTTATTAAAAGGTAGAGATATTATTTATGAATTTCATTTTGGTGAGTGTAATGTGAGGGTGGATTTCGGGAGAATTTGGTAAAATAATTAAAAATATCAATACGTCAACACATCCATCAACCCCGCTTTTATTTCCTCCAAATGCGCTTGGGTAATTTCTCCAATTTTATTAGTCAATCTTTGTTTAGCAATTGTACGAATCTGAAAGGTAAGCACTTCTGAAGTTTGTGTGAGTTTATTTACATCATCTGGTTGTAGTATGATACACCCAGCAAAATGCTTTACTTTACTGGTCAAAGGGCAGACGATACATATACCGCTGTGGTCATTCATGGCATTGCCACTTATGATTACTACAGGTCGAATGCCGCGCTGCTCGCTGCCTTGAACCGGATTTAAATCGGCGTACCAAATTTCGCGCTGCTTCATAAAGCATCTACCAATTTTAAAAAATCATCCAATCCTGCTTCTGCAAGTTCTGCTTGTTCCTCGTCTTCCCCTACACGCTGAAACGACTGAATATACTCGGCTTGCTTGAGCTTATGCAAATAATTTTGAATAGATAACTCAATCAATTTATTTTTTGGAATGTCGAGTTTAGTAGCAAAAGCTTCCAATTCTTCTATTAATTCACTAGGCAAACTACTGGAATATGCAACTTTCATCTTGGTAGATTTTATTGATAAATCAAATATACAAATTTACCTGCAATTTGTCAATAAATTCTTTTTTATCTGCTTAAACATTAAAAATCGGAAGGTATTTTGCATTCCCCCAAAAGAAAAATATATTAGCGCAAGGCAAACTTACCCCACAAAAGATTTGCTCAAATTCTTATTAGGCAAAATAATCATTTACGATTGTCGTTATTGATTAATTTTTTCATTCTTAATTCTTTAACTAACAATATCATGTCAAATTCTCGTCGTCAATTCATCCGCCAATCCTCCGCCGCGCTGGCGGGCACCGCACTGGCTGGAGCTATGCCACTCGATGCCATTTCGCAGACCATTCGCCGCGTTTCTGCCAATGATAAAATTAATTACGGACTCATCGGTGCCAAGGGTATGGGCTGGTCGAATCTGCGCTCCCACCTGATGAACGTGCCCGAAGTAGAATGCATCGCCATTGCGGATGTGGACCAAAATGTACTCGATGAACGCGCTGCCAATGTTGCCGAACTGCGTGGTGGTCGGCGTCCAAAGTTGTTTAAAGATTATCGCAAGATGCTGGAAATGAAAGAATTGGATGCAGTTATCATTGCGACACCTGACCACTGGCATTGCCTAACTTTTTGTGATGCACTCTCCGCTGGCAAGCACGTGTATTGTGAAAAACCGCTGGCAAATTCTATAGAAGAATGTAATATTATGATGAAAGCCGCTAAAAGATATAATAAAATGGTGCAGATCGGGCAGTGGCAGCGCAGCGGCGGGCATTATCGGCAAGCCCATGAATACTTGAAAACCGGTAAATTAGGTAATATTCGTTTAGTGAAATGCTGGGCGTATCAAGGTTGGATGGAACCTGTGCCGGTCAAGCCTGACAGCGCAGCTCCATCCGGCGTGGATTATGATATGTGGCTCGGTCCTGCACCCAAGCGCGCGTTTAATCCCAATCGTTTTCACTTTAATTTCCGCTGGTTCTGGGATTATGCGGGCGGTTTGATGACGGATTGGGGCGTGCACGAAATTGATATTGCCCTTTATTTTATGAATGCCTCCGCGCCCAAGTCGGTCGTGGCTTCCGGCGGCAAACTCGCTTACCCCGATGATGCGTCGGAAACACCCGATACATTACAAGCTGTTTTTGAATATGATAATTTTAATATGCTGTGGGAACATGCTACGGGCATTGACGGTGGAAATTATGGCAAAACCGAAGGCATCGCTTTCATTGGTAATAATGGAACCATGGTCGTAAATAGAGGCGGCTGGGAAGTAATTCCTGAAACAAAACGCGATTCTACAGGCGTTTTGCAATATAAAATTGAAGATTTACCCGATCAGGGCAGAGTCGGCAACGGCGATTATTTAGCGGAGCATGTAAAGAATTTTGTAGAATCCATGCAAAAAAATGATGCGTCCATTTTGCGCTGTGGCATTGAAACCGGCGCGGTTGCTGCCATCAACGCACACATGGGTAATGTTGCTTTCAAAACCGGTCGCAAAGTGTATTGGGATGCGGCAAAAGGCGAATTTAAAAATGATAAAGAAGCAAATATGCTGATTAAAGCCAATTATCAAAATGGCTGGAAATTGCCGGTGGTGTAATAAATTAGCATCATAAATATGAATAATGAGGGATTTATTAAATTTTTAAAAATTTAGTAAATCCCTTTATTATATTTTACACAACTCCCTAACGCCTTGAAAAACAAGTTGTTATCTTTGTTGTCGTTTGTTGCCGTGTCGGCACTTGCCCACTCGAATATTGGCATCCGATGCAGGCTTTGGGAATATTGGAGTTCGCACAAAGCGCATTTATAATTTCATTAAAATCCCTATTTTATAAAAAAAAGTAATGATTGGAAAAACTATAATATAGATTTTGAGTGAGATAGATAAAGTAAAAAAACGAGGTTTTATGATGTGCCTGGGCATTGGATTTTAAAGCTGATTTGTTTATCAAGACTCGATAAAACATCTTTTTTCAACCGATAGGCGCCTGCTAGTTCGCATTCACATGGAAATAATGATTTAATTGATTCCAGCGTTTACTAAAAAGTAAATAAACCGTAGATTTATTGTCGAATAACAAAAGCGAGCTTTTTAGCATTTGTTGATGGAGTTCCCGCAGATAACTTGTACTTTTGTTAAAATTACACGTATGAACTATTTGCCAAGGTTAATTGCCTGTCTGTCATTCCTTTGTATGGTGATCGCGCTATCTGCGCAAACATTCTCGCCTAAGCGGGAGTTCCGCGGTGTTTGGGTGGCGACTATTACGAACATTGACTTTCCGCGTCAGCCGACTACCAATCCCATTGCGCACAAGGAGCAGTGGAAATATTTACTGGATCAATTTAAAAAAGTAGGTTTTAACGCCGTCATCGTCCAAATTCGCCCGGCGGCAGATGCGTTTTATCCCAGCGAGCTTGCGCCCTGGTCGGAGTATTTGACTGGTAAACAGGGCATTGCGCCAGAACCACTGTATGATCCCTTGGAATTTATGATCGAAGAAGCGCATAAGATGGGCTTTGAGTTTCACGCCTGGTTCAATCCGTACCGTGCAACGATGGATATGGACACCATTACCTTGGCACCGAATCATGTTTTCCGAACGCATCGCGATTGGATGGTGCGCTACGGCAATAAATTTTATTTCAATCCGGCGTTGCCACAAGTGCGCGAGCACATTATCGGGGTTGTCGCAGAAGTATTAGCAAAATATGATATTGATGCCGTTCACTTTGATGATTATTTTTATCCGTATAAAATTGTAAATGAGCCATATCCGGATAGTTTAGATTTTAAAAAATACGGCAGAGGGTATGGTAATATTGAAGATTGGCGCAGAAGCAATGTCGATTCGCTCATCTCCGGGGTACACGGCATGATTAAATTGGTGAAGCCGCACGTGCAGTTTGGCGTCAGCCCTTTTGGTGTTTGGCGCAACAAAGACAAAGATGCGACAGGGTCTGACACACGTGCAGGTGCAACTACGTATGATGATTTGTATGCAGATGTAGTAAAATGGATGCGAGAAGGTTGGGTAGATTATGCCATTCCACAGTTGTACTGGAATATTGGATTTCAACCGGCGGATTATGCAACGTTGTTAGGGTGGTGGGGGTCTCGCAATTATCAACGCAATTTGTACATCGGGCACGCCGCGTACAAGGTGCAAAATGATCGGGAACCTGCGTGGTCAAGCCCAAACGAAATTCCAAAACAACTCCAACTCAACCGCCGCAACGCCGTAGCGCAGGGCAGTGCTTTTTTCAGCGCCAAATCCATTTTGGAAAACCGCCTAGGCATTCGCGATTCTTTGACATCTTATTTCAAGCGCCCGGCTTTGCTGCCTTTGCCGCCAGATGTGTTTGAAAAAAAATACAAAGAACCGGTGCTGAAAAAGCCACGTTTGCAAAAAAAAGAAAAACGGGTACGCCTTCGTTGGAAACCAAATGCAGAAGACCGCGCGAAGCCGCCTGCTTACTACGTCGTGTATCGTTTTTTTGGCGAAAAAACGGGCGACTTTGAAGATGCGGAAAGCATCATTCACATCAGTCCTTTATTCAAAAAAGACAATCGCTTCCAGCACATGGATTTTTCGATTGAAGATGAAACAACTTACACCTATGTAGTCAGCGCTGTCAATCGGCAACACCTCGAAAGCAAGACCAGCAAGCCTCGCAGCGTGCAGGTGAAAGGCATAACGCCACCCGAAGAGCAAATTGCGCCCGAAGAAAATGTTGAAAATTACCAGCAAAATTAGGATAGTTGGTGATCGGTTATTTGGGCGAACCCACATTCTCCCCAATGGCTGTTCACCAATCACCATTTTTCATTTCACATGTTGCACCTGCTCTTCAACCAAAATAGGCATACGTTTGAACCGCAAAAACAGTTGAACAGTAGCCAGCACGTCTTTTTCACAATAATGCGCAATGCGTTCCACATCGCCTTCTTCCCAAAACACAGAGCCGACCTGACTGCCATCCATGTCGTCTTTGGGCGAGGGGAAGCCTAACACGGCAGCCAACAGCCGCATGGAGGTAAAGTTTTTGTTGTCACCAAACTTCCAAAGCTCCATGGTATCCAGCAAATGCTTGGTTTCCCAAGGTTTTTTTCCGGCAATGTTGAGCAAATCCGGAAACGGCATTTGATGCACCACCATGCGCCGACAGATGTAGGGAATGTCAAATTCTTTGATGTTGTGACCGCACATGAAGTGCTTGAGTGGATCGAAGTAATATTGATTGAGTAACTTGCAAAATTCTTGCAGCAATTCGTACTCGTCATCTCCGGCGAAGGATTTCAGGCGCAGGCGCAAGCGATTGTCCTCTTTGCTGCGATGCACGATACCCACTGAAATGCAGACAATTTTTCCAAATTCTGCAAAGATGCCCGCCCGTTCATAATACACATTGGCAACTTCGTCTTCGGTGAGTTCTTCCACTGGTTTTTTGGCAACGGAGCGACTTTTCAAGTACCACAACTCCTTCATTTCGTCGTCCAGCTCTTCATAATCCATTTTGTTTGACACCGTTTCGATGTCCAAAAACAACACATTGGCAATGTCAATCTGTTCCAACATTTTATGTCAATTTAGCCTTGAAAGATACAACAATTTTTTTAAAATGGGAAAAACTTAGGTTGTATTATTTTAAAAAAAACGGATTTTTTTCAAGGAAAAAGTCCATAGCAAAACTAGGATATTTTTTATAATGAAACTATTATCGTACATTTGTCGTTATAAATCGCGTAGGATTACAGTAGTTTTATAGAAATAGAAATTTAAAAAATTTTGTAATCCTTCTTTTTTTTAGCATTGTTAATTGTGATTGATTATTGTTTTATCAGAAAAATTTCCCAATCAACAATTGACAATAATCAATCAATCAACTGCATGACATTCAAAGACTTGGGTCTTGATGAACAACTCCTCCGTAATTTAAAATCCGAAGGATATACCCATCCAACTCCCATTCAACAACAGGCAATACCCATCGTATTGCAGGGCGACGATCTTATTGCGTGCGCTCAAACAGGCACGGGCAAAACTGCTGCTTTTTCCTTGCCAATTTTACAATATTTGCTGGAAACGCCGCAAGAGACGAGCAAACTGCGCCCCATTCGCGCCGTGATCATCTCGCCTACGCGGGAGTTAGCCATTCAAATTGCAGAAAATGTGGACATCTATGCGCGGCACACGGGCTTGCGCAGCGCCATTTTGTTTGGTGGGGTGCCCATGCACTCGCAGTTGGCGGGTCTGCGATATGGCGCAGATATTTTGATCGCAACGCCGGGCAGATTACTCGATTTTGCCAATCAGGGTTTGGTTACGATTCATAATATCGAAATATGTGTGCTGGATGAAGCCGACCGTATGCTCGATATGGGATTCATTCACGACATGAAGCGGATTATGGCGATGCTGCCCAAAGAACGCCAGACTTTGCTCTTCTCCGCTACCATGTCGCGCGAGGTTAGAGATATTGCAAATCAATTTTTGTACAAACCACAGCAAGTCACCATTGAGCCGCCAAAGGAGAAGCGTAGCATTGAAGAAAAATTTTATATGGTAGAAAAACCGGGCAAAGTGGACCTGCTGCGGCACCTCATTCGGGAGCATTCGATTAAAAAAGGCATTGTTTTTACCAGAACCAAATATGGTGCGGATAAACTTGCAAAATTGCTCGAACGGGCTTCTATTTCTACCGGCGCTATTCACGGCAACAAAACGCAAAATGAGCGCCAGCGGGTACTGGATGATTTCAAACGCGGACGCATTCATATTCTCGTAGCTTCTGATATTGCCGCGCGAGGCATTGATATTGATGACATTACACATGTGTTTAATTATGAAATTCCCGAACAGGCAGAAACCTACGTACACCGCATCGGTCGTACAGGTAGGGCAGGTTCTAGCGGCATCGCTATTTCTTTCTGTGGCAGAGAAGAACGCAAGTACCTGAATGGCATTGAACGATTGACCAACAAGCGCCTGGCAGTTGTGGAAGAGCATCCTTACAGCCATGTGCGAGCGATTGCACCGGCAAATGCCGCGAATTTTCGCTCCAATAAAGCACGTCCCGCTGAGCAAGACCGAAATCGAAATTATAGTAGAAACCGAAGATAATATTGAACCACGAAGCACACGCTGACCACCAGGATAGAAAAACGAGGAGGCGGCGTGTGCTACGTGCTAACAAATAATTCGGCAGCAATAAAGTCCGCCAACAGCTTTCCTTCTTTGCTCAACAAAAAGGCATCTTTTGTTTGGATAACCCAACCTTTTGAAATAAAATCTTTTACAATATGTAAAAAATGAGATTCAAATACTTGTCCAAATTTCTGAATTTGAGCAAGTTGCGTGCCCCACATCGTGCGAAGGCTTGTCATAACATACTCATTGTAGCGCTGCGCAAGCGAGAGGATTTCTTGTTCAAACAGCCCCTCCATATTTTCATTTTCCACCCTTCCAATCTTCCAATCTTCCAATCTTCCACCCTTCCAATCTTCCAACACCCCCATATACCGAGCGTTATTCGCCACATTCCACTGGCGGGTGTTTTTACCATCAAACGAATGCGCGGCCGGACCAACGCCTAAATAGGGTTCGCCCAGCCAATAACTCGAATTGTGCCGCGCGTACCAGCCAGGCTTTGCAAAGTTAGAAATTTCGTAATGTTCATATCCTTTATTTTCAAGCAATTGTATTAAAATTTCAAACTGTCGCGCTGCTTGCTCCTCTTCTATGGCTGGCGCTTTGCCGGTTTTTACAAAATGCGCCAATGCTGTTTTTTCCTCCACGGTCAGTGCGTAACAAGACAAGTGTGGAATGCCATAACTGGTTACAAGTTCCACATTTTCAATCCATTGTGTGTCACTTGTGGTCGGCGAACCATAAATTAAATCCACCGTTAAATTTTTAAATCCAGTGTTCAACGCATTTTCAATACAAACTTTTGCCTCGGTAGCGTTGTGGGCGCGATTCATAAATTGCAAATCTGCTTCTGCAAAAGACTGAATACCAATGCTGAGGCGATTGACGGGTGTTTGCTTCAAGCTTTGCAATTTTTCAAGGGTCAGATCATCCGGATTGGCTTCCAATGTAATTTCCGCGTCGGATGCTATGTTAAACAAGCGATCTATTTTTTCAAAAATGGCATTCAATTCTGCTTCATCGAGCAGCGAAGGTGTGCCGCCTCCAAAGTAAATAGACGTGAGTGTTTTGTTTTCCAAATAATCCTGCCGCCATCCCAACTCCTTCAAAATGGCTTGCACCATAGCCGGTTTCTGCTTGAGCGAAGTCGAGAAATGAAAATTGCAATAGTGGCACGCCTGTTTGCAAAAAGGAATATGTAGGTACAATCCTGCCATGGAGGTTTTGTTTTACACAAATCTTTTTCTAAACACTCCAAACACCCATTTGGATGCCATTTTGAAATCGTGTTAAACTTTTTAAAAAATCTTATTAGAAAAAAGAGCTTTTTATCTTTGCTGCTAATTTCACTTAAATCAAAACAAAACGAAAAATGAAACCCTGGACTTTAACTGGGAAAAGAGCGCTCATTACCGGCGGCTCTAAAGGAATCGGTTTAGCAGTTGCAGACGAATTTTTGAATTTGGGCGCAGAAGTGCTCATCGTAGCGCGTGGCGAAGATGCCTTGAAAGAAGCGCTGGAGGCTCGCCCAAACCTGCCTTTGCATGGTTTGATGGCTGATGTAGCCACAGAAGAAGGGCGGCAGCTCATTGTGCAGAAGGTGAATGATTTGTGGGATAGCCTGGATATTCTGGTGAACAATGCCGGTACCAACATTCGCAGATCAACCCTCGATTACTCCACCACCGAAGTGCGTAACCTCTTTGAAATCAACCTGTTCAGCTTGTTTGAATTAAGTCGGGCGCTGTTTCCGGCATTGGCAAAAACGGGCAACGCTGCCGTTATCAATGTTGCTTCTGTGGCAGGCTCGGTCGATGTGGCTTCGGGTGCGCCTTATGCTATGACAAAGGCAGCAGAAATCATGTTTACCCGCAACCTAGCAGTGGAATGGGCAAAATACGGCATTCGTGTCAATGCGGTGTCACCCTGGTACACCGATACGCCCCTCACTGTGTCGGTGCTCACCAATCCTGAAAGAATGAATGCGATTTTGAATCGAACGCCGATGGAACGCGTCGCTCAAGCTGATGAAATGGCAAGCGCGATCGCTTTTTTGGCAATGGACAAAGCCTCCTACATCACTGGTCAAAACCTAAGCGTTGATGGGGGGATGAGTGTGAAGGGATTGTAAAAAAGCTGGGAACATTCTATTATCAATTAAAATCGGTTCCTATTCTCTTATCTGCATCCCGGTAGGGGATGCCATGGAGCGGGTGTTTAGGGGAGCGTTTCACCGTTAAAATCCTCATTATCACAAAAGAAATACCCGCTCTTTTTATTCTGCGTCACTCAGCAAAAATCCCATCGGCATTCACGATGTACCTAAAATAAAAGGGTAAGTTATTGAACCTGTCCAGGTAACATAAAGAACCTATAAGGGTGCTCTGCTCAACCTATAGAGCATCTTCATTTAACCTATTGGGGTTCTTCCTTGAACCTATAGGGCATCTTTGCTTAACCTATATAGCATCTTTCCTCAACCTATTGGGGTACTCTGTTGAACCTAAGAAAGTTCTTTTTTCAACCTATGTAGGTTCTTTGTACAACCTTTAAAGGTTCTTTATTGAACCTACAAAGCATCTTTGTTCAACCTACAGAGGTTCTTGCTTGAACCTATAAAGCATCTTTACAGAACCTATAGAGGTTCTTTAACTTACCTCAGCGGTTAAAAAACAACTGCCCGACTCGTAAAAGCCCGGCAGTTGGGAAGCGTATATTCCGTTTTTACTATGTTAACGTAAATAATGGATTCAGCTTCGCTGAATCTTTTTTACCACCTTAGGCACTTAAGTACACCTTAGGAGGTGCCGTTCTTAGGTGTACTTTGGTGACTAAGGTGGTTTAAATAAAGAAAGAGCCGATGTTGGCTGCGTTTTTGTGTAGCCTCTTCAGCGTATGTTTATTGGCTGATTATCAATATTCTACAACAAATTTTATCCATAACTCACGTTAAGTTAGAACCCTTTTCAAATTTAATTTTTACTGCACCAGCACCTTCTTCGCATACACGCGCTCGCCCGAACGCACTTGCAGCAGGTACATGCCTTTTGGTAAAGCGCTCA
>CAZFBN010000062.1:0-28897 GCA_964517145.1 uncultured Saprospiraceae bacterium | reverse complement strand
AATTTTGAGTTCTTGGTGGGCGTGTTTTTTGTTTTTGTGCTTGCCTGCAACGGTTTTGTATGGACGCTGTGACGCTCATTTTTGAGCGGCATAGGCGACCATACCTTGTTGGTGGCAGTTTTTATTTTTATTTTTGATGTATAATTTTTCTATGTTTTCTCTATTTTCTGGCTTCTTTTATTAAATGATGTCGTCCGTTTATTTATAATTCTTGGATTATTTTATTTTCCTTTTTTTAAATCCTTTCTTTTTTTATTACAATTGCCACCAACGTTTGTATAAACGCCATATGGCGTTTATTTCCATTTATATATCGCTGCCCAAATTAGGCTTTTTTTCTTGTTGTGGCAAGGTGGCTGGTGTAATTTTTAAAGACAAAAAGTCAAGCGGGCTGCGTAGTTGTGCTACTTTGTGTTGTGTGATATGGGTATATATTTCTGTCGTTTTACTAGAGCTGTGTCCCAATAAATGTTGGATGTACCGAAGGTCCGTACCATGCTCTAGCAGATGCGTAGCAAAAGAATGTCGAAGGGTATGCACGGTAGCATAAGGATTGACTTTTGCTTTTATAACGGCTCGCCGAAAGATGTTTTGTACACTTCGAGCGGAATATTGTCCACCATCTTGTCCTTCAAATAGCCAGTATTTTGGGCGATATTGCTTATAATAAGTCCTTAATAACTCCAATAATTGGGAAGAAAGAATGGTGTAGCGATCTTTTTTACCTTTGCCTGCTTTGATAAATAACTGCATCCGATCGGAATGTACATCCGCAATCCTTAATTGAATGACTTCCCCTAGCCGAAGCCCGGCGGAATAAATGGTCATAAGGATGCACTGATGTTTGAGATTTTCGACCGCGACCAGCAACCGTTGTACTTCTTCTTCACTAAATACATTGGGCAATTCATCTGCTTTGCGCGGGCGTTCTATATCATAATAGGTACGTGGTCTTCCTAATACCTGCTCATAATAAAATTTAATGGCATTGATAAACTGATTTTGCGTAGCAGGCGCTATCTGCCGCTCTTCTATCCATTTTTGCAGGAAAGCCCGAATAGCGTCTTTATTCAGCTCGGCTGGGTGGGAGGGCGCAATGCTAAAAGCAAATTGTCTAAAAAGATTTAAATACGTTTTGGCAGTTCGCCAGCTGTATCGTTTCAATACCAATTTTTGCTTCATGGAAGCTAATTCCGTTTCCAGGTCGTAAGTAAACTTGTTTTCGTTTGGATTTGACATCTGTTTTTAAAAACAAAAGTAGAATGGTTGAATGTAATCATCCGTTGAATAAACGTTTAATGCCGTTTGTAGCCGTTTACAATCGTTTGTAACCGAATCTCATTGCCTCTTATCTTGAGTTATCGTCTTAAACTCTGACGATTACGAAACTTTAAAAGCCTTATAACCGTAAATCGAATCCTGTTTTTACACCCACACGGAATATTTTTACAAATGCACAGCGTTTTTTTGCAAACACACGCATGCTTTTTATAGATAGGATGCATTTTTTTGTAAAAGTTTTACGCTTTTTTGCAAACACACGGAAGTATTTTGCAACTGCACGGAGGTATTTTGTAACTGCACGGAGGTATTTTGCAAATGCACAAAGGTATTTTGTAAACGCACGGAGGTATTTCGCAACTGCACGGAGGTATTTTGCAACTGCACGGAGGTATTTCGCAACTGCACGGAGATATTTTGCAAATGCACGGAGGTATTTTGCAACTGCATGGAGGTGTTTTGCAACTGCACGGAGGTATTTTGTAACTGCACGCTTGCAATGAGCATATGTCCGAAAGAAATAAGCAAACGCACGCTGTACTTTTGCTTTCGCACTTTTGAGAATTGCGCTTGTACGTTTTCCAATGATCTTCCTACTTTCTCAATAAAAAGAAGTGCGTACGCTTATTTTTTGGAGATTTCCAGCTTACTTTTGCCTTTGCAGTTTCGATTTGTTCATTTTTCAGATTTTACTTTCTGGAAGTATGTTTTCCCGACTCACGTCTCACCAGGCTGGTGTATTGGCAGTTGTATTCGCCGCTATTGTGTGGAGTACCGGTGGTTTGTTTATTAAATTGCTACCGTTTGAGCCGTTTACGATTTTGTTTTATCGCTCGGTGTGCGCTGCGCTTTTGTTTGGAGTGATCTTTCGGCGCAAGGTTTTACGATTGAATGGCACAACCCTACTCGTTAGTGTGCTTTACGCTTTTTTAATGATTACGTTTGTTGTTTCAACCAAACTTACCACGGCTGCAAATGCTATTTTTTTACAATATACCGCGCCGATTTATGTGTTGCTGCTGGAGCCGCTGTTGTTTCGCATTCCGCTGGAGCGCATTAATATCTGGACGATTGTGGTTTGCATTATTGGCATGGCGCTTTTCTTTTTAGGCGATTTAGAGATGGGCAATATGACGGGCAATTGGATAGCTTTGATTTCTGGTGTTTTGCTGGCTGCTATGATGCTCGCACAACGCCGCAACGCACCGGAGCGACACGAGTCCGCTATTTTTTGGGGCAATCTGATTACCATTGGTATTACGCTTCCTACTTATATAGCCTCGGCTACTCCCAGCGCCGAGCAATGGGGCATGTTATTGTTTTTAGGATTTATACAAATTGGCGTAGGTTATTTGTTATTTACCTATGGATTAAAACGGGTTTTAGCCATTGAAGGCTCCCTTTTGGCAATGTTGGAGCCTATTTTGAATCCAGTATGGGTATTTATCGGTTATGGAGAGATGCCATCGCGCTTTGCAATGTTGGGAGGGGTTATTATTATTTTGATGCTCACGGTTCGCACGGTTGTTGTAGAACGGGAAAGGCTCAAAAAATTGAAGATGGCGAGCTCATGAGGGAATTTTATTTAGAAAAATTCTATATTTTTAAGAAAAAAACGGTGCAGATTATTCTTTATAAACTGAAAAAATGTATCTTGGTAAATCGCATTAATGATACTATTCCCTTATGAAGCGCATCCTATTGATTGAGGATACCGAAGAAATCAGAGAGAATGTAGCCGAGATACTCGAGCTACATAACTTTGACATTGTGACTGCCTGCGATGGGCTTCAGGGGCTTCATTTGGCTCAACAGTTCTCGCCTGATGTGATAGTTTGTGATGTAAAAATGCCTAGAATGACCGGATTTGAATTGTTGGCGGTGCTACGCGGCAATCCCGAAACGGCTTCCATTCCTTTTATTTTTATTTCAGCTTCTGCTCAAAAATCAGATATTGACAAAGGGCGAGAATCGGGCGCTTTCGCGTATTTGACCAAACCTTTTACCTCAGAAGACTTGCTGCGTCTGATTAGAAATGTTATTTAAAATCCAGCTAACCTGGCAATAGGTCATTGCTAAAAAATTGATATATATCTAATGCTTCGATTAAAACGTCGCTTTGCTCGTTTAGCACATTGGATGCGATGAGCCAATCTACAAAAGCTTTCCACACTTTATTTTGCATATGCCCCCACCTGCCTTGCTCATCCAAATAATATTGGGAAATAAAAACCTGGCTTTGTTCGATGAAAGATGTATCGGAAGTACTCAGTTGGGGTGCGGTTTCCATCAGGATATTCGCCGCTTCAAAAGGATCGTTTTTAGCAAATTGATACCCTCGCGCTGTTGCATTTAAAAAAGCTTTGAGTGTTTTGCTCTCATTGTCAATAAAATCGGCATGAGCAATCAATACCGGGCTGTATCCATACGGAATGCCGTAGTCGCTGAGTTGAAACGCGTTTAGCTCGATGCCTTTCAGTCGTGCTTCGACCCCTTCCCAAGGTAGAAAAATCCAGGTTGCATCCGCTGCGCCGCTCAACAAAGTATTCCAAATACCCAATCGCTCCGGATAAATTATTTGAAAATCTCCGACGCCACCATCATTGATAATCATCTGACGCACAATGTGATCCTTGAAGCGCGCATTGTAAGACGCATAGGTTTTTCCGTCTAATTCAGCAGGATGATGAATGCCACTCTGGTGCAAAGTGACAATTGCACTGGCATCTTTGGCTAAAATGGCAGCAATCGCCAGCAAGGGCACCGAATTTTCTTTGGTTTGAAAACTAATCACGCTTTCGGAAGGTGCAATTGCCAAATCTGCCAAGCCTTTTTCAACTTTTTTCGCGGGCGACAGGGCATACGCGTCCTCCTCCGGCGTAACAAATACCACTTCGATACCCACGTTTTCGTACCAGCCTTTTTGTGCCGCCACATAAAAGCCTGTGTGAATGGTATTTGGAGTCCAATCTAGTGCCAATCGAATGCGTTTCGCCATGACAACGGTATTACTCTATTCCCTTATACATTTTGAGATAGGTATAGTTCATTATTTACCAGTAATATTTGTAAAATGATTCTTTTAAATGTATAAGAAAATTTTAATTTGACATTTTGCAAATTAGGGACGATCAAACTTTTACTACAATTGAAAAGCATATTTTGTTTTTGACGACTACTTGATTAATCCAACAACACTTTCACGCAGCGATGCGAACTTCGCGGAGATTGTAAAACGCTGGTTATCAAATAAGTTAGCTTTTTGCGTTTCCAAATGAAATTATGAATGTTCGACTAAATAAAAAAACACGAATAACTATATTCAACCACGAGGATCACAAAGGCTTCAGGCTTCATTTTGTGGACTTTGTGAAAAATCTTTGTGCACCTTGTGGTTAAATTTATTTTTATCTCCATAATTACTTATCAGCTTTTAGCACCTCTTTGTGAATGACATAATCCCAGGTGATTTTCGCTGTTTTTTCCAAAATACGCGCCACCGAACAATATTTTCCCATCGAAAGGGATACTGCACGCTCGACTTTGTTTTCGTCCAAATCGCCAAACAACTTGTAATGCACGTGTACATCCGTAAAAAGTGCCGGCACTTTGTCTTGCTCGCGCGCTCCAGTAACGGTCACTCGAATATCATCCAAAGGTTGTCGCTGCTTTTTCAAAAATTGAATCACATCAATGCTGGAACAACTGCCAAGACTGGATAATAGCATTTGCATTGGGCGCATGGCTTTATTGCTACCGCCTATGGACACTGCACCGTCTGTTTCTACACTGTTGCCTTCCTCGCTTGTAGCGCGCAGGTGGTAGGCGTCATCAAGGCGTTGAATTTCAATTTTCATGTTTTTAAAATTTGTACACTAAAAACCCTCGAAATGTATTTTCGGTTGAACTTTTAAAATTTTAACAAAACTTTAGCAGTCAAGCAGCTTCCAACTAAAAGTAAATTTTTAAAGCAACAATCAAAATAAAAATCTTTAAACGACTGCTTAATCAAATAATTATTTTAAAACATTTTAAATAACGCTAGCGAAAACGAGTCAAAATCGACTTAATATATGAATATATGAAGCATTCTTGTTTGTTCATTTAAAAAAGGGAGAATACTTTTGCAGTATCAATCACCTCTTTTTAGATGTCTGATTGATTTTATACAGAAGGGTGGAGAGAACAGGCTCTTTGAAACCCTGGCAACCATGTGCTAAGCCATTGAATGTTAGACTTGACTAAGTCGGTCATCAGTAAATTTTAAACGATCAGTGGTAAATGACAAAAGGTGCCAAATCCTGCCAAATTAATTTTGGGCATATAAAATCAAAATTCAACATGACAGCATTTCATTCTAACGGTGGCTTTTTGCACATCACTTTACAAAGTAAATTTTACACGGTAAATAGTTCTGATTCAAGCGTTTCGACGATGTATCGTTGCTGTTGTTGTTAACGTCTTGCCTGCATTGGGATTTCATCAAACACACACTTGATCTGTGCTTGTGCCCGATAGGATGCGCTTTCCTGCTTATTCATTTTCTATATCATATAAACAATTAAACTTATGTCTAATAACCTAAGATTTGAAACCTTACAACTGCACGCCGGACAAGAAGAAGTAGAAGGCACCACCCGTTCGCGCGCAGTGCCCATTTATCAAACGTCTTCTTATACCTTCAAAGATTCTGAACACGGCGCTAATCTGTTTGCACTCAAGGAATTCGGCAATATTTATACTCGTATTATGAACCCCACCACCGATGTTTTTGAAAAACGCATAGCTGCCCTGGAAGGCGGTGTGGCGGCATTGGCGGTTGCATCTGGACAAGCGGCGCAGTTTATTGCACTGAATAATATTTTACAAGTTGGCGATAATTTTGTAACAAGCGCTAATTTATATGGTGGTACGTATAATCAATTTAAAGTATCTTTCAAACGCCTCGGTATCGAAGCGCGCTTCACGGAAGGCGAGCGCCCGGAAGATTATGAAAAATTAATTGACTCGAATACAAAAGCCATTTACCTGGAAACCATTGGCAATCCAAGTTTTAATATACCAGATTTTGATGCGATTGCTGCTGTTGCAAAAAAATATGATATTCCATTAATTGTTGATAATACTTTTGGCGCAGCGGGTTATTTATTTCGTCCCATCGAGCACGGTGCGGCGGTTGTGGTACAATCTGCAACCAAGTGGATTGGCGGACATGGCACTTCCATCGGCGGCGTGATTGTGGATGGTGGCAATTATAATTGGGGCAATGGCAAATTTCCACAGTTTACGGAGCCTTCTGAAGGCTATCATGGCATGGTATTTTGGGATATTTTTGGATCCAATGGTCCTTTTGGCAACATTGCCTTCATCATCCGTGCGCGCGTGGAGGGTTTGCGCGACTATGGTCCTGCACTCAGCCCATTCAATTCGTTTTTGTTGCTGCAAGGCTTGGAAACATTGTCTTTGCGCGTACAGCGCTCGGTGGACAACGCACTGGAATTAGCCAAGTGGCTGGAGCAGCATCCAAAGGTTGAAAATGTAAATTACCCAGGTTTGACGAGTAGCCCTTATAATGCCTTGGCAAAAAAATACCTAAAAAATGGATTTGGCGCAGTTTTATCGTTTAATATTAAAGGCGAAAAAGAAAACGCGACAAAATTGGTAGATAGCCTAAAATTGGTCAGTCATCTTGCAAATGTTGGCGACGCAAAAACCTTGATTATTCAGCCTTCGGCGACTACGCATCAGCAATTGAGTGACGCAGAACAACTAGCAGCAGGCGTTACCCCTACCCTACTCCGCATTTCTGCAGGCATCGAGCACATTGATGACATCAAGGCAGATTTGGAGCAGGCTTTTGCAAAAGTACCTGCGCTAGAACCGGAATTGGTTTAATGACTCGTGAGCTTGTGATCTGGTGCATTAGATAATTTCACCAGATCACAAAATTATTATATCAATAGCTCACTAAATAAATAGACGTGAAATATTATAAACATACTGCTCCTTTTACATTAGAATGTGGCACCACATTACCAGCAATTGAAATTGCTTATTGCACTTACGGTGAACTTAATACCGCGCAAGACAATGTCATTTGGATCTGTCATGCGTTGACTGCCAATGCAGACGCCGCCGATTGGTGGAATGGCTTAGTGGGTGAAGGTAAAATATTTGATCCAAATTATCACTTTATTATATGTGCTAATATGATCGGCTCGTGCTACGGTAGCACCGGACCGCAAAGTGTAAATCCTGCCACCGGCAAGCCATATGGCAAAGATTTTCCGCTCGTAACCATTCGTGATATGGTGGCGGCGCATCAAGTGCTACGCCAACATTTAGGCATTGACAGAATAAAATTTGCCATTGGAGGTTCCATGGGCGGTCAACAAGTGCTGGAATGGGCAATTACAGCGCCGGATTTGTTCGAAAACATTTGTTTGTTGGCAACCAATGCGTTCCATTCGCCTTGGGGTATTGCGTTCAATGAGGCGCAGCGCATGGCGATTGAAGCCGATCCTACCATTTATGATGCTACGCCAGAAGCCGGCAAAAACGGCATTGAAGCGGCACGCGCTATTGCAATGTTATCCTATCGAAATTATAAAACCTATCAATACTCACAATCCGAAGAAAATTCGGAAAAAATAGATGATTTCCGAGCAAGTTCTTATCAACGTTATCAAGGATTAAAATTACATCGCAGATTTAATGTGCTGTCTTACTTAGCTTTAAGTAAAGCAATGGACAGCCATAATGTAGGTCGTGGGCGGGGCGGCGCAGAGGCAGCCCTGGCAAAAGTACGTGCCAAGACCGTTGTGATTAGCATTCAGTCCGATATTTTATTTCCAGTAAATGAGCAGGAATTTATCCAGGCGCATATTCCAAATGCCTGGCTTGAAATTTTTGATAGTATGTATGGTCACGATGGGTTTCTAATTGAAAGTGAAGCTATTACAAAAGTTTTGCGTCCGGTGCTGAACGGGATTTGGCAGAATGGTATCTCTAAAAAATCAACAACGAATATACCAACTGGTAAATTGGTACTGCCCGGATCGGAACGATTTTAACTTACATTTTTTTTCTTTTTTAAATTAATTATTAGAGGTTATATAAGGATTTGATTATTTTTAATTATCAATTTGATATTTTTATTAAAAACTTAATGCAATCATCAAACCTCGAATAAAAAAGAAATAAAAAATTCATTAACCTAAAATATCACAATACTATGTCACTAAGATTAGGAGATATAGCTCCGAATTTTAAAGCACAAACAACTGATGGTGAGATAGATCTGTACGAATACCTCGGCGATAGCTGGGGTGTACTGTATTCTCACCCTGCTGATTTTACGCCAGTTTGCACCACAGAATTGGGTCGGACGGCTGCCTTAAAGGCAGAATTTGATAAACGCAATGTAAAAGTGATTGCATTGAGTGTCGATCCGCTGCCTTCGCATAAGGAATGGGTAAAGGACATTGAAGAAACGCAAAATGTAACCTTGAATTTCCCGATCATCGCTGATGAAAACCGCTCTATCGCAGAAGCTTATGATATGATTCACCCAAATGCGACGGAAAAAGTGACCGTGCGCACGGTGTTTGTAATTGATCCAAAGAAGAAAATTCGTCTAACCATGACGTATCCGCCTTCTACCGGTCGGAATTTTCATGAAATTCTTCGGGTGATTGATTCTTTGCAACTCACTGATAATTATAGCGTTGCAACGCCGGTGGATTGGGAACAGGGTTTGGACGTGGTGATATTGCCTTCCGTAACGGATGAAGTGGCGATTGAAAAATTTCCAAAAGGTGTGAATAAAATCAAGCCCTACTTGCGTACGACGCCACAACCAAATTTATAATATAATAAGAACTGCTAAAGATTTGTAATTGTATAAATATTTTTGAGAGCGTTGTATATAAGCATATAAAATACAACGCTCTTTTTTATTTTCTTTTTAATAACAATCTTGCACCTCCATCATATTTCTCCAGAATATCGTATTTGTCTTTTAATAAATCGTATTCCGAATTAAAAATATAATAAAAGTCATATACATTCTGAGTGTCTATATTTTTATCGTATTCACCGATTTCCAAAAAAGGCGCTTTACCGGTTAGTACATAAAAATCAAAAGAAGGATAAAACAACCACACCATTTTTAAAAAAACAGGCTGGTTTCTTTGTTTAGATTCCTGTTCTAAAATTTTCATTACCTGTAATGTATTTGCATCAAACCACCACTCGCGAACGCGATCCAGTGTAATAGTTCTGGACAAATGTAAAATGCCTATAATGATTAGAATAACGCTCAAAACTTGTGTAAATATTTTCCGGCGATTCGCTAAATGATAAAGGATTGAGACGATTAAAAAACAAAATAATGGATAAAAGAAAAGTGCGGTACGACTCGTCAAATTGGGGGTATGCAATAAAACGGTTTGTAAAATATTAATAAATGTTGTTAATCCTAAAATTGAAAAGGCAATAAACAAAGGCGTTTTGCTTATTTTTTCCGCTCCTATCTTTCCCCATTGATAAAATAATACGGCACCACTTATCGTAAAAATAATTACAATAAAAAAAGCGATGGTTTGAAATGGGATATCAATCATTCTTGAGCCATATAATGTATTTTCAACAAGGTTTGTAATAGTGTCTTTAAAAAAACCATTGGATTGCCATGAATCGAACTGATTGGTTGTCTGCATTTTACGAATAGGCGTGTAAATAATAGCAGCATATGCCAATACACCCATTGCCATAATTGCTAATTTACTAAATAATCTGGCATTATTTTTATGATGAGAATATTGAATAATAAAATACAAAAATGTTATAATATTAATAGCGCTCCAAAATACCAGTAATGTAAAATTGGCATAAGAAGCTAGCACCGAAAAACCCAGCCCAAGCCAGATTGCTTGTTCTTTTCTATACATAAAAGTTTGTAAAACAAACCATACCGATAAAAGTAAAAACCCATTGGAAATGCCGTAGCCTCTGCACAACGAGAAAAAATCGAGTAAAAATGGATTACAAACGAAAAGCACCAAGCTACCAAAAAATAATAAATTATCTTTTTTGAATAAAATATTACATACTCGATAAGCTGCAAAAAAATAAATGCCAAAGAAAAGGATATTGGGTAAACGCACGGCCCACTGATCATTTCCAAACACATACATCGTAAATTTAGTGAATAAAGTGTTCAGAATGTGGTTATTAGGAGAATTGTCGGGAAACATCATGATTTCCCAGACGCTGTAATTCACGTAATGCGTAGGTCCCGGCACCTCATCGTGGGTCATTGGAATGTGTACGGCTTTGTAAATAACAAGCGCCCACAAAGCCCCTCCGAGGAGCAGCGCGATCATCAGGCGTACAGTGGTATTGCGGAGCATAGGAATTTTAGGTTAGCTAAACAACTTACGAAAGCCGACTTTATGTTTCAACGCCGACCTTCGCAGTAAAGCTAATGAACTTTGCGGAGTGCTTCAACAAAAAATTTCAGCTTATCGCTTTATTTTATTGTTAATTCGCACGTTCCTTATTGTATTGAAATGGCGGTATCTTCTTTATTTTTATAAATTACATAATATTCTCTAAATAAAGAATGTTTATTTTGCTGATGTTGTATAATTTGCATTACAAACTCCAAGATTCGAGCCTCCGAGCCTTCATATAATAACCCTTCCCAAATTACATCATAAGGTTCATACATGGCAGCCTTTTCCCTTGGAATCAGCCCTAACAAAGAGGAATTTTCATTGTAATAATCAAAAATTTCTTTTTCGGACAAGTAAGGCATTATTTTGCGTTGCGTATAATACGGCATATTATGAATTTGCACAGCATCCATTAGTAAAGGCGATTGGATATCGGGCACTTGCTGAATAATTGCAGTACCCATTTTATCATGATTGCGATAGCTTTTTTCTATAAATGGAAAAACAATAGCCGTAAAAGCTAAATAAGCTGTTGCAAATGAAATATAAGGAAAATACCTCAATTTAAAATACTGAATATCAAACCATTTACCTAGCAGCAGCATTAATAATGGTAAATTAGCAAGTAAATTCAGGAGTATATTTGCTTAAAAAACACAAACGATGACAGCACTTAAAAAAAAGCGTTGAGAAAATTAAATTTCCCAACGCAAAACTTATCAGAAAAATGCGGATAGTATTTTTTATTGTCGGTTATTTAGTCAATTCTAATAATTGACGAGTAACCTGATTTTTAGCGATGAAGTGTAGCACTTTCCACCTCCAATTCTGGCGTTGCTTCAGTTTCTTGTGACGCTCCTTTCTTGCGATTTCTTCTGAAAAGGCGATTAAAAGAGGCACCCACATTATCAACGAATTGATAGCCCGCAGGAATAACGAGTAGCGTCAAGAACATCGAACTGGTCAAACCACCAATCAATACCCAACCCAGACCGTTTTTCCATTCAGAAGCAGCACCCGAAGCAACCGCAATAGGAATCATACCGATCGCCAATGCCATGGTGGTCATCAAAATGGGACGCAGACGTTCTTGACCTGCTTGGAGCAAAGCTTCCGTGGTGTTCAAACCTTCGGCTTTTGCTTGGTTGGCAAAATCCACCAAGAGAATCGCGTTCTTCGCCACCAAACCCATCAACATGATAACGCCCAACATCGTAAAGATACTCAGTGTAGCCGGTGCCAGCGCCAATGCAAGAAACGCACCGATAATGGACAGCGGCAACGACAGCAATACAATGAACGGATAGATGTAGGAATCGAACAGCGCTACCATGATGAGGTACATAAAGATGATACCTGCCAACAAGGCAACCAACATGTCGCCAAAACCTTCCGCCTGGTTTCTCAAGTCGCCTTCGTACTTGATGTTAACACCCGCGGGAGGTGGATTTTCAGCCACCCACTGCTGAATTTCTGCACCAATGGTACCGGAAGGAACACCCAACACTTTGGAGGTCACTTTTACTGCTGGCAAGCGGTCTGCGCGTTCCAAACGAGAAGGACCTGTGGTAGGAGCGATAGTAGCAAACTGGCTGATTTTGATTAATTCGCCTTGGTCATTGACCACCGTCAAATTGGCAATATCACTTGCATCTTTACGATCAAATTCGTCTAATACGATATTTATATCATATTCATTATTACCATCTCTGTACTGCGCATCGGTGTTACCGGTAAAAGCAGTTTGCAGCGTAGCACCCACGGAAGCCGTGGTCAAGCCAAGTTCTGCCAGTCGAAGGCGATCAATTTGCACATTCAATTCCGGATTTCCTTCTTCGAGCGAGCTTTCGGGTTGCAATGTACCTTTGATCGTTTTAACTTTTGCCAACAACTTATCGGCATAAGCATTTGCATCTTCCAATTTACCGGCACTGACAATCACCTGAATCGGGTCATCGTTCGCGCCACCACCTACAAAACCTACTTCAGCTGCCGTCACTTCCACTCCAGGAAGCGTCTGTTCCAGCTTGTTTTTGGTTTGAAAAGCATAGACTGGCGTAGAAACTGCGCGTTGGTCTTTGCCAACCAGCTTCACTTGCATTTGTGCTAGGTTGGCACTATTTTGCGACCCCAAACTCCCCGTTTGCGTACCTACTGTTGTAAATACACCTGTTACTTCTGGTTGGTCAAATAAGAATTTTTCTACTTTTTGAGTTGTATAATTTGTCTCTTCAACGGTGGCGTCTTTCGGCAATTCTAACTGGATGATAAATTCGCCCTGGTCACTACTGGTGATAAATTCAAAACCGATGTACCCATTCGCTACCAAAGCAAACGAAGCTATAAACAAGCCAAACGCCACAATAAACGCAATGGCAATGCCCCAGCCACGCAGTGCCCAGCGCAAAATACCGGTGTAAGCATCTGTCAGACGCTGCAAACCGCGCTCGAAAGAGCCAAAAATGATACCAGAAAGGGTTTTATTATTTAAATGTTCCAACCGAGAGAACCGTGCTGCCAGCGAGGGCGTAATGGTGTAAGAAACCAACAAACTCACGAGTGTTGAAATCACCGTAACAATTGCAAACTGACGCATGATGTTCCCGACAATGCCCGTCAATGCTGCCAAAGGTAAGAATACCACCACAATCACCATGGTAATTGCCAAAGCTGCAAGGAAGATTTCCCGGCTACCATCCAAAGCGGCTTGTCGATTCTTTTTACCCATTTCCAAGTGGCGATAGATGTTTTCCAGCACCACAATCGAGTCATCCACCAATATACCAATCACGAGTGACATCGCCAGTAAGGTCATCAGGTTGAGGGTATAATCCAACAAATACATGCCGAAAAGCGTCGTAATTAACGACACCGGAATGGCAACCAACACGATCATAGCGTTGCGTAAACTATGCAAAAACAACAACATCACTGCTGCCACTAGCAAAATTGCCAAGCCCAAATCGTGCACCACCGCGTCCACCGCTTCCAGGGTAAAGTCAGAAGAGTCCGTAGAAATGTCAAATTGCAAACCTTGAGCCTTGTACTGTTCTTCCAGTTGTTCCAGTGCTTCCTTTACTTTTTCACTCACTGCCACCGCGTTGGCATCGGTTTGCTTCAAAATGTTCATCCCAATTGCCGTTCGACCATCTACGCGGCTCAAGCTAGTGGTTTCCTTTTTGGTATCATTTACTTGTGCAACTTCATACAACTTAATCGGGGCGCCTTCTTCATTGGTAGAAATGGAAAGATTGCGAAGTTCATCCACCGATTTTATTTTACCTGCCAAACGAATGATGACCTGCTCTTCGTCGTCTTTCACTTTACCGGTTGGGAAATCCAGATTAGCAGATTGAATCGCTTGCTGGATTTGCATAATGGACAGCCCATATTGTTCGAGTCTATTTTTATCAACGCTTACGCGAATTTCACGCTCTTCTCCACCAATCAAGGTCACTTGCGCCACACCTTCCACCTGGGCAAGCAATGCTTTCACCTGATCGTCCATCAAATCGAAAAATGCCGTACCTTCCATCGTTGCACTGGCACCGATGCTCATAATCGGGAAGTCATCCGATGAAAATTTGGAAATCACCGGAATTTCAGCATCATCTGGCAGGTCATTTAACACCTGATCGAGCTTGCGTTTGGCATCTTGCAAAGTCAAGTCAATATTAATTCCGTCTTCAAATTGGATAATAACTAAAGAATAGCTTTCCAATGAGGTAGCATTAATATCTGTAATTCGTTCCAAAGAAGAAACTGCATCCTCGATTTTTCGAGTCACAGAGTTCTCCACTTCAGCAGGCGCCGCACCAGGATACAGCGTAGAAATGGTCAATACCGGCGCAGAGAATTTAGGAATCAATTCATAGCTCAACTGCGTATAACTGAACAAACCGAGCAGCGTCAACGCAGAGAACAACACAACTAATAAAGACGGGCGATCTATTGATAGTTTTATCATTATCTTTAATGTTTGTTACAATGCTAATTGTTATTTTTGCTATCAAATGCACCAAGTGCCTAATAACAAATTATCAGTAACATTATATTTACTTAATAACATTCACTTCGGTTCCATTTTGTAAGTTGATCTGACCAGAAGTAATAACCGTTTCACCTTCTGACAAACCATTCAAAATCTCCACTTTATCAGCATAAACCGTACCTGGTGTCACGTTGCGCAAAGTCGCTTTGTTACCATTTAGCACAAAAACTTTACCTTCCTGAATGCTCCCTACGAATGCAGCGCGTGGCACGGCGATCGCAGCAACCGGCTTACCCGCGCTGAACGTGGCTTTGCCATTCATCCCAGCTTTGATGTTCCCAGGATTTGGTACCGTCACTTTCACCGGAAAACGCTTGGCGTCATCTGCTTTTACATCAACAAAACTCACGGTGCCGGTCATTTTTTTAGTACCAAATACATCCGCTGTCAAATTCACTTTTTGACTAGATTTTACCGTAACAACCTGATCTTCTGTCAGATACACTTCTAAATCAATCGGATTGGTATTCACCACATTTGCAACAGGTGCACCCGGCGCGATGTAAGAACCATTCTCCACCATCATTTGGTTAACCGTTCCGGTCAATGGTGATTTCAGATAAGTATCGTTGATTTGCTTTTGCAAAGATTCAATCTGGATTTCCAAACCTTCTACCCCAAGCTTCGCCTCTTCGTATTGCGTTTCTGTCACACCGCCATCTTTCAGCAAGTTTTGCATCCGCGCCAGGTCTTTTTTGGATTTATCCAAATTCAAGCGAAGGGACTTCAACTGATTGTTTAACAATTGGTTATCAACTGTCAGAATCAATTGACCTTGCTTCACGTAAGAACCTTCGTCAATTTTTAAACTGGTGATGCGACCATTTACATCCGAAGTGATTGTCAGTTCTTTGGTAGGCCGAAACGTGCCGTTTACCGTAAAATCACTGCTAAATGTTTCTTTGGTAACTGGAGCAGTTGACACAGCCACCGTGGTATTGCGCACCTGCGTGATTTCCGCCTTTTCCTGCATCGTTTCTTTGTTTTCCGACAAGCGCCAACTAATTGCAATAGCTGCTGCAACGATTGCCAAAATAGTCAGGGTGATACTAATGATACGTCTCGTATTCATGATTTTTATTGTATTTTGGTGTTGTTATATTTTGATGTAATGGCTATAAAAATGTAATGTTTCTATTGCAAACTAAATGTTATAAAAACACCTTGTGCCAAAACACGCTTTTTTTTAATTATTGTTTAAAATAGTCGTTGTCAATGTGCCTTTCGCGTCCTGAATCGCAATTTCTGCCAATTTTACTTGCAAAAGTGCCGATAAATAATTGGTTTGCGCTTCTCGCATAGACGTCTCCGCGGTCAACACTTCCGTAATCGGCGCAACCCCCTGTGTAAAGCGGCTTTGTGACACCCGATACACCTCCTCGGCTACCGTGCGGTTTTCTGCCAATGCCTGCAAGTTGTTGATGTTGGTCTGCAATTCTTGAATTGCCTGATTGAAAGCCAAAATAGCCGCCTGAGTAGTGAGTCTGCGAGTTTCATTCAATTGCAATTGATCAATTTGTGCTTGCTGAATTTGTGACCGTTTTCTAAAACCATCGAAAAGTGGAATATTCAAACGAACACCAATGGAACCAAAATCGAACCAGGTCAAATCACCAAATTTATTACCTTGTCCTTGATAATTATAATTGGCGAAACCGTTCAAGGAGGGCCAATATCCATAGCGGTATTGATCTACATTCAGTTGATTGAGCTGCGCTTGCACATCCAATATCGCCAGGTCTTTTCTCTGCGTAAAATCAGCGGCAAATAATTGAATATCAGGCACTTCAAATGCTGACTCATCAATGGTATCCGACAATACAATCGGAGCGTCGAGTGGCATCGACATATTGAATTTCAAACTCTGCTTGAGCTGCTCTACTTGCAATTCCAGGTTTTTAATTTGGTTTTCCAAATTGATACGGTTGACCCGAAGCTGATCCACATCAATTTTCTTTGCCAAGCCATTGGTAAACTGCTTCTCCGTGAGTGAGAGCAATCGCCGCACCTGATCCAAATTAGCCTGCAACGTATTGCGCTGTTTTTGAGTCACTTGTATAGAATAATACAGCTGCGCAATGGTATAAGCAAGCTCATCTTTGGTTTGATCCGTTTGCAATTCATAAAGCTTACGAGACGTTCTAGCCGCTTCTAAACCAACAAAAAATGTGCGGCTAAAGAGCAATTGATTCAATTCGCCAGAGAAAATGGTGTTCATTTTGGTACCAAACTGCACTTTGGCAAACTCTCCCGGCGATCCGCCAAAAAATTCGGCAGGCACCAGTGATGTTGCCAGTTTCAGGTTGTAGGTGTAATTTGCGTTCAAATCCACCTGAGGCAATCCACTACTTAACACTTCTTTTACGACACTTTCATTTCTGTCCACATTCAATTGAGCGGTCTGCACACGTGGGCTATTTTGAAGCGCGTATTGCACCGACTCTTTTAAGGTGATTGGCTTTTCGCTTTGAGCGTGTAATTGCATGGTCAAGCTCAAAAAAGCCAAACCAAACAATAATTGGAAATCCTTCATAAGAACGAGTGATTTTAAAATTTTCTTCTTCAATTTTTATCATTGACCGATTGGTCAACGATTTTCTCAAGAACAATACTTTGATTTTTTTAGTTCTGCAAAAACCGAACTTTTTGTCTGAAATTTCGATCAGTTGGTCGAGTCTTCCTCATCTTTTGAAGACGTTCCTTCCTTCGCCATTTGCATCTGCTCCCATTTTTCAAAAAGCTTGGGCATTTCGCGCGACATAAAAATGTGGAAATCAAAAATTTTCCGAATACCCTCGTTAAATTCCTTATGTTTGTTTGGATCCCTCAGGTTCATTGCTTCCATCAAAACTCGATCCAATTCAGAAAAATCCGTCATTTTACATTTTGCCTGCTCCAACCAATTTTCTACATTCAGTCTGAAGTAGCGTTTCCGATCTCCGCTAAAGGTGGTGTATTCTACAATTTCCTTGAACATCAGGGCGTTTAAAGCGTGGCTGATAGAACTTTTACTTGCGCCCAGAAATTCCTGTATAGCATAAAATGTTTGGTGCGGAGGATCCGCCAACAACAAAAACCCAAGCACCCGACCAATCATCGGCGACATGCCTGTTTTATCGAATGCGACGCCGATTTCCTCCACTTTCTTCTTTTTGATTTCTAAAGAAGACTTTTCTTCCTGATACATCCTGTCTGTCAATTTTAAACTTTGTTATCAGCTAACTGTTATTCGTCAGCTTTCTTTTGATTAATTTTTGATAACAATTTGCGTGGGCAAATTTAATATGTTTTTCTTAGTTCTGCAACAGTCGAACCAAACGAACGGTTTTATATAACTCAAAATTTTTTTCAACATTTCTTAAATCCTTGACAGCGAGCAGGATGCTTCCAAAAAAAATTTGGGAAAATATTTTTCTACAATTCTGATCCAAAGATTATTTGCCCAAGTAAGTGTGTTTTTCACACGAATGCAGCTTTTCCTGATTAACCACTTGAAAAATTCGACGAAGGCTCGTTATCCCTACCTATAAGGTATCAACTTAAAAACTAAATTTGAGCGTATTAATAGGACTAGACGAACAAGTAAGCGAATTACTTTTTATAGTTTGAAAAATTTTGGATTTCATACCGAATTAAATTTCAACGTCTTTCTCGTCTCAATCAAGGCAGGACGGGAAAAACGATTTGTTTAAACGTTCATATACATATGGAAAACAAAAAAATTCTTTTGATCGACCAACCCCATCCTCATTTAGAAGAACAATTATCGGCTACAGGATTTCATTGCTTGCCGATGTATCAAGCGCCACGAGAAGAAATTTTTGACGTATTACCAGAATGTTTTGGCGTAGTAATGCGAAGCCGCTTCCGAGTAGATAAAACTTTTATTGATCGCGGTATCAATTTAAAATTCATCGCGCGCGAAGGCGTTGGACTCGATCATATCGATGTAGAATATGCAGAAAAAAAAGGCATTCAGGTGCTGTATTCGCCAGAAGGAAGCCGCGATACGGTGGCGGAGCATACCATGGGAATGTTGCTGATGCTGCTCAATAAACTTGCGGTAGCGCATCAGCAAGTACGCAATGGCGAATGGATGCGGGAGGGCAATCGGGGCATTGAGCTTAAAGGCAAAACGCTGGGCATCATCGGCTATGGCAATATGGGAAGCGCATTGGCACAGCGTTTGAAAGGTTTTGATGTGAATGTGATCGCTTATGACAAATTTAAATTTGGCTATGCCGATGGCAATGCCAAAGAGGTGCGGCTCGATACGATTTTTGAAGAAAGTGATATTATAAGTTTGCACATTCCTTATACAAATGATAATCAATATTTTGTAGATTATGATTTTTTAAGCCATTTTCAAAAAAATATTTTCCTGGTAAATACCGCGCGAGGTTTGGTGTTAAAAACGGCTGATTTGGTGGATCATTTAAAAACGGGAAAAGTGCGCGGCGCGGCGCTTGATGTGCTTGAATACGAAGAAACTTCCTTTAATTACCTGGATTTTAAAAATTTGCCAGAACCCTTTCAATATCTCATCCAGGCAGACAATGTAGTGCTTTCGCCGCATATTGCCGGCTGGTCGTTTGAGTCCAAACTTGGGCACGCCAAAGTATTAGCTCAAAAAATTGAACAGAGATTTGTAATATAAAAATAGATCATTTTAAATTATTAAAAATACATTATCCAAACTACTGATAATCATAATTCTACAAAGACTAAAAACTATTTTCAAACATGCTCAATTGCTTAAATTAATAAATGTCCATTTTTAAACCAACCGATTATTTAAACTATACAACATTTTTATTTGATTCACAACTAAATAAAACGATAAATTACCGACTGTTGACTACCGACTGCTAGCCAACAACAACGCATTGCATTTTTTTACATAAATTTAATACAAAATTTGTTAATCTTTTTTTTATCGCAAATTTATTTAGTATATTCGCCTTGGTTTAAACTGCCCTTACTTAACAAACGCTGCTGACCCCTTCAATGCCAAGTATTGTTGATTTTTGAATCAAAATGATCTGTTTTTAATCAAATTGTGTACATTTGTTGCCCAATTTTTAAAGCATTATGTCTTACACTTCCCACGAGGTAGTCTATAATCTATCTCCCATCGCAGAAGGTTTATACCTTCCGGAAGCCTTTATTGTCAGCAAAGATAATGATGGGCTTTTGGCGCATGTTATTCAAAAGGCGACCGAACAAACCATCGGAAGTTATGGATTGCGTTTAGATACTGTTCGTGAAAGGTTATTTCACATGATTGAAAAAATGCATCCAAAAACCCTTGAAATAAAGTTTAGCCCACCGAAAAAAGCGCCTAAACCATTGCTGGAGCTACTCGCTCAGGAGCCTTGGAAAACCGAAATTACCCTTTTTATTCACCGCCAAATGGATGATTTTTTACGTTACATTGTAGAATTTCATTTACCTATTTGCTTAAATATTGAACGGCGGGTACTTGTAAAAGATTTTATTTTGGAAACCAGCACCGACGAATTGCATCCCAATCTTTATTTTGAAAAAACAGAGGAAGGGGTACGCTATCGGCTTTGGTTGCAGGATCGGCGCGGTCCCTGGCACATTCACCGACACAAAATTATACCTGTCACTAATATGCCCGGCTGGCTCATTGTAGATGATGTATTACAAAGGTTAGCTCAAGTAAATGGGAATATCGTAAAACCTTTTCTTACGAAGCAGGAAATTAATATTCCGCAAGCCAGTGTAAAAACTTATTTTGAAAAATTTATTTTAAAAATGGCAGCCACCGCTGATATCATGGCGGATGGTTTTGATGTAATTTATTATAAAAAAATAGAAGGATGTCAATTGGAGGCGGTTCATGATTATATGCACAATGAATGGGGCGTGGTGGTGAAAATGGTGTATCATAAAAAAGTATTTAATTGGCTGGAAAAAAGAGAAGGGCACACTTCCATTGAATTTGGCAGGAGTGACGAAATCCGTATTTCCAAGGTATTACGCGACTTTAAAGCAGAAGCTAGATTTACTAAAAAATTATCTACCCTGGGATTATATCATAATGGCAATAATTATTATGAATTAAAAGAAAAAAATGATGACTGCTATCAATTGCTCGAGTGGTTGTCACAAAATCGGGCACCGCTGGAAGAAAATGGCTTCACGGTGCTTACGCCTGAATGGGAAGGGCAAAAATTTTATTTACAACAGGGACATTTACATTTAACAACAGAGCAACAAAATGACTGGTTTGATATTTATGGTGAAATAACAGTTGGCGAGTTTAAAATTCCGTTTTTGGCTTTTGCCCGGCATATCCGCGACGAAAATCGTTTGTTTTTGCTTCCCAATGGTGAATATTTTTTGATTCCTCAAGAATGGATGACTAAATATAAAATGCTGGCGCAATTTGCTAAAAAAGGCGAAGGGAATAATCTTCGGATTGAAAAAAGCCAGTTTATGTTGTTGCAAGGTATTGGTTTAGAGGAAGATACAAAGGTAGAAATAGAAAAAATAAAACATTTTAGGGTTTCTCGCAAATTAAAAGCCAAATTGCGGCCCTATCAGTTGGAGGGTGTAAAATGGCTGGTTCAATTGTACGAAAATGAGCTGGGCGCTTGTTTGGCGGATGATATGGGCTTAGGAAAAACATTACAAACCATCGCTGCATTATTATATGCTAAAGAGCAAAAACCCCAAGCAACAAGAAAAAAATAATGGAAAACAACTTGGTATTTTTGAAAATGATGATGCCGATTTTTTACAAGCACTAAATGCCCTTATTATATTGCCGGCTTCTTTGGTGTTCAACTGGGAAGCAGAAATTTATAAATTTGCACCTTCCTTATCCATTTGCAGGCATACCGGGCAAAAGCGCAGCAAGGACATCCGAATATTGTCTCGTTTTGATGTAATATTAACCACTTATCAAACTGCTTTACGCGATGTTGATATTTTAAATAAAATAGAATTTGAATATATTATATTAGATGAGAGTCAACAGATTAAAAATAAAGAAGGAAAAGCATTTAAAGCAGTAAATACTTTAGAAGCGCGGCATAAAATATCATTAAGTGGTACGCCGATTGAAAATTCGCTAGCAGATTTGTGGTCGCAAATGCAATTCATTAACCCGAATTTATTAGGCACGTTTCCATTCTTTCAGCGCGAATTTATTACACCCATTGAAAAACATAATGACGAGGACAAAAAAGCCCGCCTGCGCTCGCTCGTAGCGCCGTACATGCTGCGCCGAACGAAAGAAGAAGTAGCCAAAGACCTGCCGCCGCTGACCGTAACATTACATTATTGTGAAATGGAACCAGAGCAGAAAAAATTATATGAAAAAGAAAAATCAGCTGCGCGCAACTTATTATTAGATAATTTCCAAACGGGCAACTCACAGTTTCAAATCGTTGTATTACAGACACTTACAAAATTGCGGCAATTAGTGAATCATCCTAAATTAATACAACCTGATTATGATAAAGAAAGTGGAAAGTTTAATGAAGTGCTGGAGCAGTGGGATGTCATTCGCCGAAGCGGGCATAAAGCACTGATATTCAGCTCTTTTGTACAATATTTAGAACTTTTTAAAACGGATTTTAAGGAAAAAAATCAGCCGTATGCGTGGTTGGTAGGCGATGTGACGCAAAAACAGCGCAAAGCTGAAATAGAAAAATTTCAAGAACAGGCTGATGTACAATCTTTTTTGATCTCTATCAAATCGGGAGGCACTGGTTTGAATTTAACTGCCGCGGATTATGTGTTTATTCTTGACCCCTGGTGGAATCCATTTACCGAGCAGCAAGCCATTGCGCGGGCGCACCGCATCGGGCAGGACAAAAATGTCATTGCACTAAAATTTATTACAAAAGATAGCATTGAAGAAAAAATATTAAAATTACAAGAACGCAAAAGCCAATTGGCAGCCGACATCATAGAAGGTACGGGCGCGCTGCATTTTTCAAAAGGAGAATTGGAATTTTTGCTGGAATGAAAAAAGTAAGCAGTTAAAAATCAGCATCTTGTAATTTAAACGCATTACTTTCAGGTACTTTCACCAGATCACTTTTAAATGGTATAAGAACGATAAAAGCAGTGTCACTATTATAATAACACTGCTTCTATTGTTTATAAAAAAATCATTATTTACTAATTACAAACTTCTGGCTATCAACAAATTCGCCACTTTGTACCCGCACTACATAAATTCCATTGCTAAGATTTTGCACATTTACTTTGGTTGTAGCATTTTCTTTCGACAAAGCCGCTTCATTGCGTTGAACCAGACGCCCCGTTACATCGAAAATTTGAATCTGCGCAGGTGCTGCTGATGCCGTTTCTATCGGAATTTCTAATAATATTTCATTCGTAGCAGGATTCGGATATAATAAAAATGACGCATAATTCAAGATTTCCTCATTGTTCAAACGGAATGAAGAGCTGCTAGTTTCGACAATCAAATCATAACAATCATTCGCATCAAATGCACCATTATAACCATTTACTCGTATGGAGTAAGTAGTATTGGGAGACGCATTGTTTAAAATGATTTGCTCATCGGTCAACCCCGTTTTAATCGAGTAGCCAGCCACGGACAAGCTCCGGTACAGCCGCAGGTCATAATCGGCAGGCAAATTGGTCATTCGGATGCGTACATTTCGCTGGGAAGAAGACGTGGTAAATCGGAACCAATCCAGGTCGCTTCTGCTGGATAGAATCGCTTTGATAGGCGTATTGATTTGAATGGATTTGGCAGTAGATTGCGTATTATTACTTTCAAAGGAATCATTACAATCATTATTTACGATTACTTCTTGTGTGGTAAAATTGAGGGAAGTAAAATTCGTGCTATTCGCAGTACCGCAAATGGTTTGCACTTGAAATTCATAGGTCGTTTTAGATAATAAGTTACCAGCGGCATAAGTTGTGCCATTCGTGGTCGCAGTTGTCCATGTGCTCGTGCCCAGTACCCGAAGGCGCACATTATACCCTGTGGCATTGGTGATAGTTGACCAACTCAAGGTAGCGCTATTGGTGGTGATGTTTGTAGCATTCAAGCCAGTTGGAGGATTACAAGTGACCGGAGGCTCGCCACCGTCGTCATCGTTACCGCCGCCCGTTTCGCCAGGAGCCAGACAACCGTTAGCACTCAATAAACTTTCGCGAAAGCCCCCAGGCGCGAATACTGCCCGCATGCGAGCCACTTGTCCTGCACTAAACATGTTCATACAACGGTCATCGGTGTAATCCATGTAATTCATCGTCATTTCCAAAGGCGCACCGGTGCAGGTACTGTAATGTGGATATTGCTGACAACCGGTGTTTGCCGCATTATGAGTTGGCGTGTCATTTACAAAATCATCGCCGCACTTCGAATCGCCCCAAATATGGCGCAAATTGAGCCAGTGCCCGATTTCATGGGTAGCTGTTCTGCCGCGATTGAAGGGATAAGTCGCCGTACCGGTCGTTCCAAAATAGCGATAATCAATCACCACACCATCTGTGGAAGCGTCGCCGCCAGGAAATTGCGCGTATCCCAACACACCATTGCCAATATTACATACCCAAATGTTTAAATATTTTGTTGTATTCCAAGGATCAACGCCTCCTTTTATACTTTTTTTGGTATTCGTATTAATTCCCCAAGAGCTAACATTGACGAGCTTACGCGTGATGCCTGTTGTAGCATTTCCATTGGGGTCTTGCTTTGCCAAACAAAATTCTACCTCAGGATTGCCAATCACGCTTTTGAATTCATTGGGCGTATCATTTAAATCGGTATTCAACGCTTTGAAATCCCGGTTTAACACATCAATTTGAGATTTTATTTGAGCATCGCTGATGTTTTCTTTACTGGTGCGATAGAGTACATGCACGACCACAGGAATCGTAACAACGGCGCGGCTTTGAACCGCATCCGATTGTAAAAAAGTGCGTGTATGCTGCTCAATCTCGTCCATGCGCTGCCGTAAAAGCGGATCCTGTGCTTGCTGTGCTTCCAGCACTTCCATGGTAGCGCAAGTACGCTGTGCAAAGCCTTGAAAAGTAAATAAAAAAAGTAATGCAACAAAGTAGAAGTGTTTCATAGTAAGAAAAATTCAAGTGTTTAAATGAATATCACGAAGAGTTATACGTAAAGGTAGGCATTAGGTTGCGTTTGAATTGGAAAAATTTTCTTATTTGTTGGGTATCCTACAAAAAAAGCTTCCCTCTGATACATCAGAGAAAAGCTTTTTGAATGCGTCTTTTGGTAGCTAATTACTTGACAATCTTGAAGTTGAAATTGGGCGTACCCAGTGCTCCCCAAAGCCTTAGCCATACAGGCAGCAGCATTTCTGTACCCCGCGCGGTGGTAATGTCGCCCAGATCAATGATGTTTGTTGCTTTCCAGCCAAAAGTTTGCAATAAATTTTTCACTTGTTTTTTTGCATCGGCATCGTTGCCGCTTACAAAAATATCGTGGTCGCCCTGCAATTGTGCGGGTTCCACCATCAGGTTGCAATTGAGGGTATTCAATGTTTTCACCACTTTTAAGTTTGGAAAAGTGCGTTGAATCGTTTCGCCCAGCGAATCCGTATTTACAATCGAAAGCGAAGGGGGCATCCCTTTTGAAAAATCGAGCGGATTGGCAATATCAATCAAAATTTTGTCTTGCAAATGCGCAGTGCCCGCCGATTCGAGCGCAGGAATCGAGCCACCGCCAGAAGTACAATTGAAAATAAAGGTCTCCGCAAAGGCAGCAGCGTCTTCAAAGGTACCTTGCGAAGCACTTGTGCCTGCGTTTTTGACCCATTCAGCCGCTTTTTCATTCGTCGCCGAGCGCGAACCCATCATTACTTCGTGTCCGAGTTGAATTAGTTTAGTGCCAATGGCATTGCCCACCATGCCGGTGCCCAAAACAGCAATTTTCATATTATTATACTTTTTTAGTTGATTATAAATAATTTACTTTCTAAATTTGCTGTAAAATTAATGGGCAACTATACTTTTAGCAAGAGCTGTCAAAAAAGACAGTATTGGTCAAAATGGTTGGAAATGTGAATTTGTAAGGCTTTGATTGTATCATTTTTTTAATAAATTTTGAAATGGTCATTAAAGGGAAAGAATATGCATTTGAAATGAACGGCAAAACGTATCATTGTTCACTTGATATTACCATGAGTTTCATCGGTGGTAAATGGAAAACGGTGGTACTCTGGTATTTACGCAAAGACAAAAAACGCTTCAGCGAATTAAAACGCCACATCCCGGAAATTACCGAAAAGATGTTGTCTTTACAATTGCGCGAACTCGAAAAAGATGGCTTGGTGCAGCGCACGGTTTTCCCGGAAGTGCCGCCCCGCGTGGAGTATGAGCTGACCGATGAAGGGAAGACGCTGCTGCCTGTGCTCGAAGCGATGGCTGCCTGGGGGCGTCGCAAAGGTAAAGAGGAAGGTACAATGATAGCATTAAATCCATAACAACGAAAGACCCCGCACGCCTGAATGCGCCGAGGTCAACATTCAAAAAAATGCGGATTATTCAAAAAAATACTAGTATAATCTAATGTATCGCCCGTTTATTTACTTCCAGATGTAATGCATTCCAACATTGATTTAATAAAGTTGCAATTTGATTCCATTCTGCTTCCGAAACGCCGTCTTTTTCCTGTTCGCTATCTCTGATTTCCATTGCATTGGCACGATACTTCGCGTATGTCATTAATCGCTCCGCATCAATCTTGTACATCACTGCTGCGGATTCTGCCAGCACTTTTTCCAAATCTCCGCCTTGATGCTGCGCACGCTGGCGATGCACAATCCACCATTCCAATTCTAAGCGAGCTGCTTCTTTTATATCAAAATCCGTTGTACTCATATTCTGAATAAAGGTGTAATATTTTTCCAAAGCTGGTAATGCTTTTTCATAATCAGCGCGTTCTTTTCCTTTTTTGAAAACAAAAGCTCCCTTCGCCGCGTAAAATGCAATGACATGCGAACGCCAAAATGGCGCATTGAACTGCTGGCGCATCAGGCTCGCCAATTGAAAAAACAACTTCATCGGTTTGCGATCATAATAAGAGCGCCACATTTCGGTATCTTTCTGAGCAATCGCGGCGGGGTCAAATTGTCGAATGTCTTTCTTCACAGGTATCAGCATATCCACGCTTATCCAAATGGCAAGCAGCGCAAGTACAATCAGAAATAGTTTCCGGGTTTTCATAATGTTATATTTTCCGTTTTATTTATAAATATTTTATTATACAACATATTATGCGGAAAAGTTGGTGGCGGTGGCTTAGGGATCTTGTTTCTTTCTGCTTCGGTTTTCGCTTGCCGACGTTGGATTTCGAGTTGCAAACTTTTCAAGCCCTGCCGCATTGCCCAATGATGATTCGCTGCAAAAATCGGTTTAAAAATAAAACTCAAGTATTTAAGCAAAGGCTTCTCCGCGCTGATTCGCCAATCATACGTCACTTCGCAAAGCTGGGTATTCGGGATAGCCTGAAACTGCCACATGCCACGACCGACAAAATCGCCTTCCGCTTCGAGCGAAAAGCCTTTTGGATACTCGACTTCCGTTACCCGAAATTGCCATTTCAAAGTGTATGGCAACCAGCCTTTTGTATAAAGCGCCACCCGTTTACCGACGCCGCCGGGCTGCCCTTTTTCCAGCACTTTTAAATCGAGATAAACACTGGGCCACCAATCGCACAAAATATTTACATCTTCCAGAATATGATATACTTCTTCTGGCGTGGATTCCACTTCCCAACGGGTGAAAAAATGATATGGACTCATCACATTATAATATCGAAAGTCGGACAGACTTTTGGTTTGTAAAAAATACGATGTAGCAATAGCAGATGGTTCGGTTCGGAAATAAAAGTTATTTAACGGTACCTAACTCCGAAATCAAGTATCCATTTGGATAGGTACATTTCGGTGTTTTTGAGTGTGGCAGCATTGCTGGTCATGGCAAACGTTTTGATTCAAAGATACCAGATTTAGTTTTAAGATATCCTAAAATCAGATACGCCAATGCCTTACGACTCAAAATCTAGGGGTATTAGCAGATTAGCACATCATTTTATGGCTAACGTCCACCCGTCATTGCTATACACAAACTCCGCATACTCTCGAGTGCCGCCGTATTTACGGTATAAATCATATCATTTTTGACAATGTCTTCCATTTTCTTTAAATCGTTCATCCATACAAAGCCATAAAAAGCGTGTACGGTGGCACGGTACAAATATACCAGGACGCTGTACGTATGTACCATGATCTCGTACACATGTACCGTAATGTCGTACATGTGTACAATAATGTCGTACACGTGTACGGCGACGTCGTACATGCCTACCGTAGTGTTATACACTTATACGATAACGTCGTACACGCCTACCGTGCCTTCGTACATGTGTACGCTAAGCTCGTACATGACTACCGTGCTTTTGTAGGCTTAAATAATACCGCCATTCACAATTAAAATGATAGCGTTTGCATCCTTGTAGGCTTTGTTTTTACTTTTAATTTAACGTGAGTGACGGATAAAATAAATCGTATGATATTGATAGTCAAACAATAAACATATTTTTAGGCGATTCTTCAAATAGCTGCTCAAATCACAACGCTTTTTTTAAAACGACTTTAGCCACTATAGATCACCTTAGTGCCTAAAAGATGCATTCTTAGGTGTTTAAGATGGTAAAAAATTAACGATTTAGCTGCGCTAAATCCATTATTCGATTTATATATATCGGTAATCAATCATTATTGGAGATATTTAAACCCAGTATAATATTTCTTTTAAAAATTTGCAGATCGCCCAATTGAGTCGTTTGTTGAATATCGGAGCCGCCACGATTTTCAGCGTACTTGCGTTGCGCATTCACAAGTCCTATCTTATTGATCCTGAAAAGATTGAGGCGATTGATAAAAATAAGGTGTTGTTGGGAGAAGTAGAATTGCCGATTGGCAGAAGTTATAAGGAGCAAGTGGAAAGACACTTCATACAAACTATTTAGTAGGCGCATAGCATGGTTGAGTTATACCAATGTAAATAACGTGAGTTCGGGGATTGAAAAATAAAAAGCATAGCAAATGATTTGTTA
>CAZFBN010000061.1:0-28951 GCA_964517145.1 uncultured Saprospiraceae bacterium | reverse complement strand
AAAATTCGTTTTTCCCATAAGATTACAATTTGTGTTACGAATTAGGTTAAATAATTATGATTAAATAGCGCAATAAATACAAGGAACTATTTTTTCATTAGGTCTGTAGCTGGGTTAACATTAAGAAGAAAAAACGAAGGGAAGACATAAGGCAATTAATGCCCTTCTGAAAGAGAGGAAGCCTTAGGTCGTCGCATCGTTTGTATTTGCATCGCAGCAGGAAAAAATAGCTGCGAAGAATAATCACCACTTGATAATCAACAATTTACATGAGCATTGCCTAGCATAACTACTTGCACGGACAAAAGTATAAATTCTTTTTTAAATACAAGCCTTTTCAACGCTTAAATTAGACGAACGTTTTATGTTAAAATTTTCTAGCTAACGCATAAATCTTTTTATTTGGCACACATTCAGGCAAATATCCTTGAGGTAGAAACAGCGTAAATTTATACCTTTGCGTTCGGTAAAAAAAGAAAATCATGAAGCAATTGTTATTACTTACCTTGCTAGTGAGTCTTTTCTTTGTAGGCTGCAAGGACCAAAGACCACAGTCGGAAATCGATGATGAGCTGATAAGGAATTACTTACAGGAAAGCAATATCACCGCAGAACGCCATGCTTCGGGCATTTACTACGTCATTCACACGCCTGGCACGGGGTCTAATCCGGTAGCGAATTCTGTTATCAAAGTAAAATACAAAGGCTATTTATTGGATGGAACGGTTTTTGACGAAACAACCGGCAATCAGACCGTAGATGAGTCTTTACAAGCTTTCATTTCTGGGTGGCAAATCGCCGTACCTTTACTCAAACCTGGAGGCAAAGGCACGTTTTACATTCCTTCCGGCTGGGGCTACGGGCGTTTTCCACCGGCAGGCATTCCAGAAAATGCTGTATTAGTATTTGATATTGAGCTAATTAGCTTCCGATGATCCATCGTATAGTGCTTGGGCTGTCTTTTTATCTGTTGCTGGGAGTGGTGAGCGCCCAGCAGCAGTTCGTGCTAGCAGAATATGCGTTGATGGAGCCTGGTGACACCTTGATTTACGAAGGGAGCGCTGGCAAAGAAATCTACGCTGACACGTTTGCCTATGCAGAAAACACCTTCCGTAATCACCTTGTTACAAAAAAGGCAATTGCCCAAAAAGGCTATCGATACGAAAAATGGGGCGAATCAGATGTAGAAATTTATCAAATTAATACTGCTGATAAACAAGCGTTTGTATTAGAGAAGCCTTTGAAGTGGCTACCGGCGAGCCCTGTGCTACGCCAGGTTTATCGTGACTCCACTCGCTATAACGAATTGAAAGACAACGCCCTACAAAGTACTGGCGTGTTGATACTTGAAACCACTGTCGAAGGCTTCATGTCAGTACAAACGCCCCTGCGCAATTTCGTAGATTGTTTGTCCATCAGTACAAAAATGACCTGCCGATACCCAAACGGAAAACGTGTTATCACTGAATGGAAGGATTATTATGCAAAAAAAATTGGCTTGGCGCAATCCATCGTGCGGTATCATCAAGTAGAAGCGAATGGTAAAGCAACTCCATTGCAAGTTACCATGTTGCAACTCAAAAAAGCAACCATCGGCGGCAAACCACTAGAGGGAAAAGTGCGGAATTGAAATAATATTGCTAAAATTTTTAAGGGAGGCTCGTCAATCAAAACACTTTTTTTGTAAATGTAGGGTTGGCTTATTAAATTGCCTCCCGACTCAAACGCCAATATGCTTCAAAAGGCGAAACTGTCGTAAGCAAATACGATTCCTTTTTTACCAAAATAAGCGCTGTTTTTGTATCAACCTATAAAAATTCGTCCATCGTCCTTCTAAAATCATAAATGTTCCTTACTTTTGAGCCGAAAAAATTTAGACCATCGGCTTTCTATTTTAAATAAAGTCCAGTGCCAAATTCTCCGAGGTCTAGCTTCTAGTATCTGACATCTAGTATCTAACATCTAATATCTAAGTAAATGAATCTTCACGAATATCAGGGAAAAGAAGTGCTAAAAAGCTATGGTGTCACCATTCAGGAGGGCATTGTAGCCACTACCGTAGAAGAAGCGGTGGACGCCTATAATAAATTGAAGGAAAAAAGCGGCAGCGATTTTGCAGTGGTCAAAGCGCAGATTCATGCGGGCGGGCGCGGCAAAGGCGGCGGGGTAAAGCTGGCAAAAAATCTGGACGATTTGAAAACCCACGCAGGGAATATTTTGGGTATGATGCTCAAAACACCACAAACGCCAGGCGGCATGGAGGGTGCGGGCAAACTGGTGCGCAAAGTGCTCATCGCCGAAGACGCTTACGTGCCTACTTTTGAATCGTGTAAGGAGTTTTACATCTCGATTTTGATGGATCGCGAAACAAAGCGCAACGTCATTATTTACTCTACGGAAGGCGGGATGGATATTGAAAAAGTGGCTGAAGAAACGCCAGAACTAGTTCACAAGGAATACATTCACCCAACGCTTGGTTTGCAGGATTTTCAGGCACGCAAAGTAGCGTTCAATCTGGGTTTGAGCGGCGAAGCGTTCAAAAATATGACTAAATTCATCAAGGCTTTGTACAAAGCTTTTGTAAGTTCGGATGCTTCGCTGTTTGAAATCAATCCAGCCATGAAAAATGGTTTTGACCAGATTGTAGCGGTGGATGCTAAAGTAACCCTGGATGACAATGCGTTGTACCGCCACGCTGACCTGGAAGCGATGCGCGACGAAGATGAAGAAGACCCAACCGACCTGGAAGCACAAAAATATGAGCTTAACTTCGTAAACCTCGATGGCAACGTGGGCTGTATGGTGAACGGCGCTGGCTTAGCCATGGCAACGATGGACGTGATTAAGCTCTCCGGCGGCGAGCCTGCTAACTTTCTGGATGTGGGCGGTACGGCTGATGCCAAGCGCGTGGAAAATGCCTTCCGTATCATTTTGAAAGACCCAAAGGTAAAAGCTATTTTGATCAATATTTTTGGTGGTATTGTGCGCTGCGACCGCGTGGCGCAGGGCGTAATTGATGCGTATCAGAACATTGGCGACATCAAAGTGCCGATTATCGTGCGTTTGCAGGGTACCAATGCCGACATTGCCAAGCAGATGATTGATGAATCGGGCTTGCAGGTGTATTCTGCTATTGCTTTGCAAGAAGCAGCAGATTTGGTGACAAAGGTGCTGGAAGAAGCGTAAGTAGAATTGGAAATTTAGACATTTATAAAATTATATTTTTACAACGGAGGAAAGAACCTGCATTCTTTTCTCCGTTTTTTTATAATGGAAATTTTATCTTTGAATTTTGATTAAAATCAATATCCACCCTTTAATTGTTGAACCAAATTATGACCTTCGAAGAATACCGCCGTTATGACGCCTTAGGCTTAGCCGAATTGGTAAAAAAAGGCGACGTCTCTGCTGCTGAATTAACAGAAATTGCCATTCAAAGAGCGGAAGCTGTCAATGCCCAAATCAACGCCATTAGCTATAAAATGTACGATCTTGCCCGCGACATGGCAAAAGTGGTGGACGCCGAAGCCCCATTTGTAGGCGTGCCATTTTTAATCAAAGAGTTGGGCATTCATGTGCAAGGTACGCCACAGCGCAGAGGATCAAAGGGTTATGAAAATTACATTTCCAAAGCAGATAGTTTTATTACCCAAAAATACCGGAGTGCCGGATTTACATTTCTTGGAAAGTCGAACACGCCAGAGTTTGGACTCACGCCTTACACCGAGCCTAAAGCATACGGCGTCACGCGCAATCCTTGGGATACCAAGCGCACCGCCGGTGGTTCGAGTGGAGGTTCTGCTGCTGGTGTAGCGGCAGGCATCGTTCCTATTGCAACCGCAAGCGACGGCGGCGGCTCCATCCGCATTCCAGCTTCTTGCAATGGCTTATTTGGCTTGAAGTCTTCGCGCGGTCGGGTATCGCTTGGTAGCCAATCGGGCGAATGGTGGAGCGGTGCGGTGGTGGAAGGCTGTGTAAGCCGTTCGGTGCGAGATAGTGCAGCTTTTTTGGATATGGTTATGGGCAATGCTCCAGGCGATTTGTACCTGACGCCATTACCAGAGCGCTCCTATCTGGAAGAAATACAACGAGCACCCAATCCCTTGAAAATAGGTTTTTCCACAAAACATACTTTAGGGCAAACCATTGATAATGAATGCGTTAAAGCAGTCGAACAAGCCGCTAAATTGTTAGAAAATCTTGGGCACCATGTAGAAGAAGTGCCCCTGCCCTACCGAAAAGAGGATTTAACGGAAATTTTTTTAATGATGGTATTTGCCGAATGTGCGGCGGATATTGAAGAATTGAGTAGATACCTGGGGCGCAAAGTGCGCGTAACCGATGTAGAGACAGCCACTTACGCACTTGGATTGCTGGGTAATGCATTCAGTGCCAAGGACTTTGCGCTGCGCAAGCGTCAGTGGAATGATTTGGCTCGGCGCATGGGTGCTTTCCACGAAAATTACGACTTTTTATTAACACCAACCGTTTCGATGCCGCCTTTTCAAATTGGTGCCTTGCAGCCTGCTGCCAGCGAAATGTCGGCATTGAATGTCATCAATACCCTAGGCTTGAGTGGTGCCTTGAAAATGATGGTCAATCCGCTCGCAGAAAAAACGTTTGCCTACATTCCACATACAGCAATTACGAATATGACCGGACAACCGTCTATGTCGGTGCCTTTGTACTGGACAGCAGACAACCTGCCCGTAGGCATTATGTTTACGGCGGCTTTGGGTCGGGAAGACTTACTGTTCCAATTGGCAGGGCAATTAGAACAAGTACAGCCTTGGTTTGACAAAGTACCTGATTTATAAGCTTTTACTGATTGTTGCTTGCTTCTGCTTTTTCATCTTTTTTGTCATAGCGCAGTACGCGATTGCGACCCTTAAACGGAATGTAGCGGTAAGGACGATCCTGGATATCGTTTACCAACGAATCTACATTGCTACTCATGGATTTAAGTTCGTAGTAAAGCTCTTCATCCTGCAGCATTCTACCCAGCGTACCTTCGCCTGCATTGACTCGACCAATCACCGAATTAACCCCTTGAATAGCGGTATTGGTAGTGCCAAGCGTTTGATTCAAAGAGCCTACTGTAGCTTTAATGGATTCGATGGTATTTTGCAAATCTGCCGCTGCTAAATCGGAGGTAAAATTATCTGCGTTGGCAAGAATATTTTTAAGTTTATCGTTGTTGGCTTCCAACGTTGTCGTCAAAGCATTCAAATTTTTGAACGTCTTTTCAATGTCGCGGGAAGAGCGCTGCAACGTAACATCCAACTGCGAAGTGCTGGAGCGCAGGTTGCTCATGGTGTAACGCATGTCACGCAAAGTCAATGCAATGGAAGAATTGCTGTTTTCATCCAAAATTTCCCGATTCAGCGTATCCAGAATGTCATTCAAGCCGTCTTTTACAATATTTACATAGCTTTGTGCCTGATCTTCACTCAACATAGAGCCCAGCAAACCGCGGGTTTCGCCTTGCAAAAAAGAACCACTTGGCGCGCAATCCGCCTCCGCACAGGGCTGGTCGTAGAACAAGTCCACCGCTTTAGCCCCCATGATGGAAGTTACCACGATGGTCGCTTTTGTATTTTTAGGTACCTTGGTCTCCTTGCCCAGGTCAAGCACTACCGTCACCTTGCGATTCGGATCATCTGGTTTCAAATAAATATCAGACACGACGCCCACCTGAAAGCCGCTGATACGCACAGGAGTACCCTTTTGCAAGCCCTCCACGGTAGCGTAGTCCACGTAATAAATATTGGAAGCAGAGAGCGCATTTTTTCCCATAATAAATTTGTAGCCCCACAGTGACAGCCCCACGGCAACAATGGCAAGAATGCCAATTTTTACTTCATTCGACATGGTTGTTTTGGATTGAAATGTTCAGTTTAGGATGTTTAGATCAGTTATTAATTTTAAACAATTAGCTGATAATTAACTAGTTATAAAAAGGCATTTCCATGCAATCTTCAAGCGCAACCTTTTTGAAGCCGCTAAAGTAATGTAAGAATTTGTGATAGTTGCAAAAGATGTTACAAATGTTTTAACAGCTTTACAATCAGCGACTTACAAAGAGAACACGCCTTAGCGTTTCCAATCACCCTTGTAGAAACACCTTTTGAAGAAAAACAGTTTTACGGTGGGAAGTTCAAATTATACCAAAATTTCCAAAGGTTTAATATTGAATGCCCAATGCGCGCTTGGCTTCATCAATTGAAATGCGCGTTTCATTTTTGTACGCCACCAGAAAAGCGTCGGGAAATCCCAAGCGTTTCAAGTCCATTTTAGCTCGCAGCGCTGCCTCCAGATCGGTATAGCCGCGCACCTGGTATTTGAAAAGATTACCTTCCTGCACCGCTTCGATGGAATAGGGCAATCCACTCCATTTGCCTTGCGCATCTTGGATGGGTTGGCTGGCAGCAGCCAATTGTACACAAAACTGCACCACAGGCGCTTTGTTAAAATCGTTGGCATTGCTGATAGGCACCACTTTTGGCTCCTCTACAATCGTCGAAGGCGCTGTATTGACGGGCTTTTCGGCAAGTTTTGTTTTTGGCTTGTTGGCAATGGTGTTTGTAGAAGTTTTGGTAGGCGGCGGCACATTCACAACGGGCGCTTGTGGCACGGGTGTTTCGTTGGAGGCAATAGATGCCGGAGTTGTGCCATATTCCATACCCGATTTGTACTCGGCGAAAGCATTAAAAACAGCGGTGGCAATTGTATTTTGCCCATCGGCAGTGCCTAGAAAAATCTCCTCATCTCGATTACTTAAAAAACCCGATTCGATCAAAATACTCGGCATCGTTGTGGCTTTTAACACATAAAAACCCGCTTGCCGCACGCCCCGGCTCTTGCGCGCTTGAGTTTTGAATTGTGCTTCCACGCGTTCTGCTAAAAAAATACTTTGCTCCAAATGCGCATTTTGGAAAAGGCTGAGCATGATGTGTCCTTCCGGCGAATTAGGATCGAAATCATAATTTTGTTCATAATTTTCTTCCAGCAAAATCGAAGCGTTTTCGCGCTTGGCGACTTCCAGATTGTGTTCGGCAGTGTGCAACCCCATCACGTAGGTCTCCGTACCTTTGGTGACGCTGCTGCCTGGCATGAAATTGCAATGAATAGAAATAAATAAATCGGCACTGGCACGATTGGCGATAGCGGCTCGCTCGTGCAGCGGCACAAAAAAGTCGGCATCGCGTGTCATAATCACCTGAATATCTGGATATTGTAACGCAATCAAGTCCCGAACTTTCAAGGCAATTCCCAGCGCCAGGTGTTTCTCCTGCGAACTCGCACCCAAGCAGCCAGGATCGTGCCCGCCGTGCCCTGGATCCAACACCACCGTTTTTATCCGATAATCTGCTTCGGCAATTTGGCTTTGTTTGATAACTTTGCTCGCCATTTGTACCATCAGCGAGTCATTGGGCAGTTCAGCAGTCGTTTTTTGTACTTGGAAATCAAGCACCATTTCAGCGGCAAAAGGCGGATTTTCTAAGGAAATGTTAAACTGCTCGGTGGCAGGCGGTAAAAAGGTACAAAAGATCGTTTGTATTGCAGCAGCAATGGTAGTATTGAGCATAATTTGGCGGCTGTTTTTAATTTTTGGGTTAAACGCAAAGTTGCCAAAAATCCATACAAATAAAATCTTAAATTGGATCGGCTGCGTCGTTCAAATTTTACAAAAATAATAGTTTTCTGTACTTGAAAGCAAAATTTACCCTTTTATTACTGATGTGGAGTCTCTTGTTGGCAAATTTTAGCTTGCAAGCTCAAAATCCCGTTCGAGATACCCTCCCCATGCCACCAGCGATAGCGGCAGATTCAACCTTATCCGATTCTGTTTCCATTCCTGTTGCCGATTCTCTTTTTTACAAAGTGGATTTTTCCAATGACTCGCTCACAGCGCCTGTCAATACGGGTGCACGTGATTCGATCATTTATGATATTAAAAACCGCAAAATTTATCTTTACGGCGCAGCGGAGGTGACTTATACCACCATCAAACTCAATGCGGATTACATCGTTTTTGACTGGGAAACCAATATTGTGACCGCTAGTGGCTTGCCCGACAGCACAGGTAAAAAAGTGGGGCTACCGAAATTTGCCGATGGCGATCAGGATTTCACAGCAGATTCGATGCGCTACAATTTTAAAACCCGAAAGGGCATTGTGTACGACGTCACTACGGAAGAATCGGGCGTGGTGATTCACGGAGCGCGATCTAAATTTATCAGCCAGGAACCTGCTGCCGGCGATACCACGAGCAAAACGCAAAATATTATTTACAGCAAAGGCGCGATTTTTACCACTTGTACTGCCGAGCACCCACACTTTGGCATACGCAGCCAGAAACAAAAAGTCATTCCTGATAAATTGGCGGTAGTGGGTCCTTCCAACCTAGAAATCATGGGCGTGCCTACCCCTTTGTGGCTGCCATTTGGGTTTTTCCCGCTATCGAAAGGGCGACGAACGGGTTTAATGTTTCCGCGCGATTATGAATATTCGCCATCCTGGGGTTTTGGGTTGCGCGATATTGGCTGGTATTTTCCGCTTGGCGAAAATTTTAATTTGACGGTGACGGGAGATATTTATGTCAAAGGTAGATGGGGCATTAATGCAAATTCTCAGTATCGAAAACGGTACAAGTACAATGGTAATCTGCAAGCCAGTATTGGGCAGTTCCCTGTAGAAGATGGCGAAGGTAATATCAATAGTTCGCGTACCTTTTCACTGAGTTGGCGGCATCAGCAAGACGCAACTGCACACCCAAGTAATAATTTTGGTGGTACGATCAATTTTCAAACCAATAACCATCGCCAGCGCACCTACAACGACGCCGCCAACGTATTGCAAACCCAGCAAATCAACTCCAACTTTGGTTTTACAAAAAACTGGCAGGACAAACCCTTGAGTTTCAGTGCTACGTTTAATCACTCGCAAAACCGCGTGGACAGCTCGATTACCCTTAGTTTCCCGAATTTGCAGTTTCAAACCCAAACCCTTTATCCCTTCAAACGCAAGGAACGTTCCGGCGAGGAAAAATGGTACGAAACCGTCACCCTGCGCTATACCTCGGAAGCTAGAAATACCTTCCAGACCAAGGATTCGCTGTTTCTCACCCAGGAAATGTTTGACAATGCCCAATACGGCGTGCAACAAACCGCAACAAGCGGCACATCTTTCAAGTTATTTAAATATTTTAACCTCAATCCATCAGTAGATTATCGAGAAATTTGGTATTTTAATAAAATTGAAAAGGAGTTTGACCCCACTCTAGAAATTGATACTACCATTATTTATAATGCGGATAGTTCTGATTTTTCTTTGCAGTATGACACTTTAAGTTATGGCGAAGTGACGGATATCCGCCGTCCGGGTTTTGCCTCCTGGCGGGCTTTTTCGGCAAGTTTGAGTTTGAATACGCAGTTATTCGGGACGGTGCAATTTCGCAAAGGCTTTCTGCGGGGTTTAAGACATGTGGCAAAGGTCAGCACTGGCTTGAGCTACTCCCCTAATTATCTGAATCCGCGACTCGCGTATTTTAATTTTGTGCAAACCAGCATTTTACTGCCCGATACTGCTGATTTTCAACGCTATTCTGTTTTTGAACAAGGCATTTACGGCGTCCCTCCTGCGCAGGGACGACAGATGGCGCTCAACTATTCGATTAACAACATTTTTGAAGCTAAAATTCACTCTAAAAGGGATACCGCTGACCGTAAAATCAAGTTATTTGACAATTTATATGTAAATGGTTTTTATAATTTAACTGCTGATTCCCTAAAATGGAGTCAAGTATCTATCAGCGGTACCACTCGTTTGTTCAAAGACATTACCACCTTTGGATTTTTGATACAAATGGATCCTTACATCGTCGAAAGCAATGGGCGCGGCAGTTTTGTGCGAGTGAATAAGACGGTTTTGCGGGAGCAAGGGCGGCTGCTGCGTTTGGACAATGCCAATATGCGTTTTAATACGGTGATGACGGTGGGAAAATTGCGCGCACTTTTTACCGGCGAAGAACAAGCCGTGGTCGAGGATTTGCGGCAGCAACCTCAGCAACGACGCACCATACCAGAGGAGGATTTCATCAGCTTGTTTGAAAACTTTGGCATCAATCACAACTTTGTAATGGGCTGGAACACAAACCTTAGCACTGGACGCGACACGTTTCAGGTTTCTGTCAATTCTATTAATGTGCAAGGCTCCATTCAACTCTCCAAAAACTGGCGTATCAATGTGGGCAACTTCGGCTACGACTTTGTCCGCAAGGATTTTAGCTATCCTTCCGTTGGCTTCACGCGCGACCTACATTGCTGGGAAATGGGCATGAGCTGGCAGCCTACGCGTGGCACGTACAGTTTCTACATCCAAGTAAAACCGGGCACTTTCGACTTTTTGCGCTTGCCTTACGAACGAAATAATGCTGATGCCATACGAGCCTTTCAGTAAAATAGCCAGTAGTTGATTATCAGCCAATGCTATGTTTAATTTTATGGGAATGATGATTTGGCGGCGCCAAATTGGTGCTTTTTACCACCTAAGACACCTAAGGACACCTTATGATACATCTTTTAGGCGCTAAAGTGAGCTAAGGTGGTTTTAAAAAATCGAACTTGTTTAAAATTGATAAAAAATTTTAATATCAGTCAATAAATGAACCGTTTTTGCAATCTGCCACAAAAACACGAAGGCACAAATTTTACACAAAACTTTTGTGAGATTTAGTGTTTTGGTGTCTTCGTGGCGAAATTAAATTCTTTATTAACGACACCAGTTAGTTTATATATTAAATAAAATCTTTAATTTTAAACAAGTTCATGGTAAAAATCCTAATAAAAAAAGTTGCTGCATGTTTCCACGCAACAACCTGCTTAATTTTTGGAATTTGGACTCATTAAAACTTAACAATTCGCTCGTTTAAAATGTATTCACCTATCTTAATTCTTAATATATAAATGCCTTGTGGTAAGCTTTCAATAGAAATTCGATCCGTATTGAATGCTGCTTGCTGCACCGGCTTACCATTGGCATCCAGCACTTCGATGGAATGAACTGGAACCCGATATTTAGTAGTAATTTGTACCCAATCGCTGGTTGGGTTAGGTAAAATGCGTAAGCTGCGCCGAATATTCAGCCAACTTACCTCCGTTTCTTGGTCTTGTTTGACCACCAATTTTTTCTTCGGTGTGTAAACCGGCAACAATTCCTGATTTAAATTAATGGCATGAACGCTCATCACCTCCACTTCGCTATCAGGCACTATGCCGGCAATATCATCAATCACGCCGCTGATGAATGCAATCGCGCCAAAGCCTGTCACATTTCGCTGATCCGTGCGGGTCACTGCAATGTGAATCAAGCCCGCAGCCGTATCTATTTTGTGAAAAGTAATAAAATCGCTGTTTTCTGTGCCAAACCAGCTTTTTGGATAAGAAATTTGAATACTAGCCGGATCGATCACGCGCGGATTGAATGAAACGGTAAATGCAATGCCATAGATGTTCCGAACAAAATTATTCGCACTGCCTAACACCACCGGTGCCGTAAAAGCAACGCCCGCTGGAAGCCCAGTGGTATCGGGCAGATCAACAAAAATAGGCGGATCGAGACTCGTGCCTGGCAAAGGCGTAACTGGTTGGATAGCGCCATGCGTCAAACCATAATTTCTTGCAATTGCTTCGCGGTCACGCACATTCACAATGCCATCGCCATTGCAATCGGCATGCGCATAGTTGGTGCCATCCGCAAAGGTATTTTCCCAAGATAAGGCGCGGCGTTCTTGCCAGGCGATGCTGGACGCACCCCTTGCCGGACCTTGCTTGCCATACGCCAAGCCAATATTGAGCAAGTCAATGTGGTCAGCCCGATTATTCACGTTGGCATCACCGGGCCACACTTGTTCTTCACAAGCCACTGGATCAATTTCAATAAAATCCTGACAATTGGGCTTTTGATTGTCTTGAATGACAAATTCATATACGGTGCTGCCGTCGCCGCGCAGGGGTCCGATTAAAATCGAATCTTGTGCATATTGGAATGTCCCGTAAACTCGTCCATTGCCGCGCACGGTGAAGCCACCAGAGCCGGTATGCTCCGATTCAAATTTAAGTTTGACATAAAATCTGCCAATGGAGTCGCAAGGTAATTTTCGGGCTACAATGTTAGAAATACGACAGGTATCTGCTGCGGTATTTTGACAATTCGGCACCAGGAAGTTAACTTCTGCGCAGCAATTGTTTGCAAAGCAAACAACAATATTTTCTTGACGCGGCGTATCATCACCTCGTAAATTATTGATTGTCAATGGCAATTGACTAATAGCAAATCTACCCAGTGTTTCTCCTCTGAATTTTACAAAAAAGGAATCACTGGGGCTATTTTGATGGGTAAAATTTAAACGCAAATTGAACGTGCCATTTGTATTGCAACCAAGTGGCTCTGCTTTTACATTGGAAATATTGCAATCATTGCATCGTACCGGTTGTACCTCGGTGTAAGCATAGCAGCTTGGGTCGTCCACATCCAGCACCAAAACGTCATAAATCGTCAAACCATCCGCTGTAAAAGGACCCAACACCTGCTCAGTTTGGCTATACCGAAACGGACCAAAAAGCTGCCCATCCACAAAAATCAAGTACCCCAAACTACCCGTGTTTTGTGCTCGAAAAGCAACCTTCAGCATGAATTTTCCATCAGCGCAGCGCGTGGGTTGAGCTGTCAAGCTTTGAATGTCGCAGTTATTGTTGCTTGTGTCCCGGCAAGGCAAGCGCAATTGAATAAAAGTGCAGCAATTTGGACTATTTAAATCGCAAATACTCAACACGTCCAGGCTATCATTTGGTCTTGGAATCGGCAGCCGCAGCGGCAATTGGGAATAGCTAAATGTATCGCGGTAGCCACTTTGCGATTGCAATACAAATTTTCCGTTTGGACGATTGTGGTCAAATTTGATCGTTACGCGGTAGCGATTGCCTTCAATACATTCCAAATCGAAAAAACGTGGATTGCTCAAAGCACAAACTTCCTCGTCCTGACAAGGCAAGCGCAATTGAATAAAAGTGCAGCAATTTGGACTATTTAAATCGCAAATACTCAACACGTCCAGGCTATCATTTGGTCTTGGAATCGGCAGCCGCAGCGGCAATTGGGAATAGCTAAATGTATCGCGGTAGCCACTTTGCGATTGCAATACAAATTTTCCGTTTGGACGATTGTGGTCAAATTTGATCGTTACGCGGTAGCGATTGCCTTCAATACATTCCAAATCGAAAAAACGTGGATTGCTCAAAGCACAGTTTTGATTACTCCGGCAAGGCAACGGCACGCGCACGGTTTGCGTACAGGTCGTATCCTGAGCATCTTCGATCATCCAAACATCTACATCCGTAGCCGGAATTGGCAATAAAATACGCAATGGCAACTGCCCGTATTGGAATTCGCGCAAGAAACCGCCGCTGGTGCGCAACACAAATAAGCCGCTGGTATGCTCGCGCTCAAAATGGATGGTAACGCGGTAGGTACTATCCGAAACACATTCCAGATCGCTAAAGCGAATGGGTCCCAACGCGCAGGAATCGCCCAGCGGTGGACATGCCGGTAAAAAAAAGCGATATTCTGCACAGCACTGCTCATTATTTTGTAGGCAGACAACAATGTTTTCAGCATGAGGCGTATCATCGTTGCGCAAGTTATTGAAAGTCAATGGCAATTGGCTCACCGCAAATCGCCCCAAGGTTTCTCCTCGAAATTTTACAAAGAAAGAATCGCTGGGTTGTAGCTGGTTTTCAAAATTCAATTTCAAACGAAAAGTGCCGTCGTTATTGCATCCCAGCACTTCTGTACGCAAATTGCCGATTTGACAGGTGTCATCATCCGTGGAATCATCGTCTGTTCGGAAACAAACATCGTCGAGCGCTAATTCCTGCCCCCCGATCAACAAAAAATCAATCTCACCGGTCAAGCAAAGCGTTCCCGCCGGAAAGTCAAAATCATCCGACAGTTCCACGCGAGCGGTCACACCCGGCGCGATGGTTTGACCATTCAATTCAACAAAACTTTGCAACACGCGAATGTCACTGCCGTTTACCGCCAAATTTTCCACGCCGCCGCCGTCAATAAAGTTGATGCACACCTGCCGCACTTGCCTGCGCAGCGCCCCAAAATCAAATTGCAGGTTGATGTTGCTTGGAAAAATATAATTGTCATGCAGCAATTCCGATTCGTCGCCATTAAAAATTTCATCGTCACTGATGGTCGCTTGAATAAAATCAGTTGTTCCGTTTGCGTAGTGGAAATCTTTCAATCGCACCACCACATCTTCATCCGTAAAGAGCGTTTTTCCAGGCGAATAGCCGTTGGAAGCGCCGTAAGTGCCAGGCTCTATATTATCTTCAAAATCAATGCATTGTTGGTTTTGCGCCAACATTGTTTCGTTCAACCAAAAGAGGCTTAGGAGTAGTGCGAATAGCTTTAATTTGCTCATGGTTAGCAGCTTTGTTTTTTGTAAATTTCTACGCTACAAAAGTGGCAGCAATTGTGCCGGAATAAAAATACTTTATTGGCGATTTTTTGATTTTTTTAAAAGAAGATTATTTTTTATAACAACTGATTTTCAAATATTTGCAACGCTAAATTGGTTTTAAAATTTGAATTTTATGTTCTCCAACAAACTGCTTGGAATTTTAAAAAATTTGAATCGGAAAGAAATGACCCGTTTCCGGGAATTTGTCAACTCGCCCTATTTTAACAAAAATGAGGATATTCGAGCGCTCATCGCTTATCTCAGCAAGTTTTTCCCTGCTTTCAACGAGCAAAATTGTGATCGGCAGTTGATTTTTGCAGCCGTTTATCCTGATGAGCCGCACGACCAATCGAAACTGGCGTTGCTTTTTACGTATGCTTTTCGGTCTTTGAGGGAGTTTTTGATTGTCGAACAATGCAAACAAGATGATTTTGGTCAAACCCTGTTTTTTTTACAAGCCTTGCGCAGCAAAAAACAATATGCGCTTTACGAAAAAATGCTGGAGGATGCAGAGCGTACGCTGAATGCAACCACGCTAAAAGATGAATTTTACTACCACCACCAGTACCACTTGGCGGCAGAAGCCGATTCGTATTTTAATCAAATAGAGCGGCGGCAGTTGGATCGCAGCATTGTGCAAAAACAGACCTACCTGGATGATTTTTACCTTTTGGAAAAATTGAAAGATGCCTGCGAAATACAGGTGCGTCGGCGCATTTTTAAGGTAGATTATCCGATTCAAATGCTGGAAGCAACTTTGCAAGAAGTACGAAGCCGTACAACAGCTTGTGAACCACTGATTTATCTATATCATCAAATTTATCAAATGGTGACGCAGCCGCTGCCCGAATTTTATTTTGCCGCTTTGGACACTTTACAACAACATGTACAAGACATTGCCACCTCTGAATTGACGTACATTTACAACTATTTTCAAAACTATTGCATCCAGCAGATCAATAAAGGAGATGAGCGCTTTTTGTATGAAATTTTTAAATTATATCAAGCCCAGTTAAAACGTGGTTTGCTATTGCAAGATGGGTACTTGTCGGAATGGCATTACAAAAACATCGTGACCACCGGGATTCGCCTCCACGAAATGGCTTGGGTGCAAGATTTTATTGAAACCTACAAAGACAAACTGCCGCCCGAAGTGCAGGAAAATGCCTACCGCTTCAACCTTGCTTCTTATCATTACGCTTTGCAGGAATACGACGCTGTGCTGGAATTGCTGCTGAAAGTGGAGTACCGAGATTTGCGTTACAACCTGGGTGCCAAAGCTTTACTCTTGCGTACTTATTATGATTTGAAAGAATTCGACGCTTTGCTTTCGTTGGTGCAGTCTTTCACTTTGTACCTTCGGCGCAACAAATTGATGGCTGATTTTCACCGAGATGGACATTATGAATTGTTTAAATTTACTCGCCGCGCCGCACAAATCCGCGCCCACTTGGATTTTGTGCCTTCCCAAAAAACACGTCAGGAGTTTGAAAAATTGCAACAGGATGTGGCTGCCACCCGAATCATTATGAACAAAGGTTGGCTGTTGGAAAAATTGAACGAATTAAAACAAACGGTTATGAATGATTGAAAAACGCTGTTAAAAATAAAATGTGTAATGATTTTGTGAATAAATGCTTGCAAAACGGTTTTTAAGCACAAATCTTCGTATCTTTGTATCCCGTAACGTTATTAACAGTAGGCAGGGCGCAGTAGCAGTAAGCAATCTTTACTGGGATTCATTCATTGCAAATTGTCGTCTGCCGCTTCTGACTGCAAACTTAAGAAAATGACAAAGTATGTTTTCGTTACGGGAGGTGTTACCTCATCGCTAGGAAAGGGTATTATTTCGGCATCCCTTGCCAAGTTATTGCAAGCCCGTGGCTTCTCCGTAACCATCCAAAAATTTGATCCTTACATTAACATTGACCCCGGCACGCTCAATCCTTACGAACATGGCGAGTGCTACGTAACGGACGATGGTGCTGAAACGGACCTTGATTTAGGACACTACGAACGCTTTTTGAACATGCCGACTTCGCAAGCCAACAACGTGACGACCGGACGCATTTATCAAACAGTTATCAATAAAGAACGTGCTGGTGATTACTTGGGTAAAACGGTGCAAGTGATTCCGCACATCACCGATGAAATCAAGCGCCGTGTGCAATTATTGGGCAATACCAATCAGTTTGAAATTGTTATCAGTGAACTAGGTGGCACGGTTGGCGATATCGAATCCTTGCCTTATCTGGAAGCCTTGCGCCAGTTGCGTTGGGAATTGGGCGTCGATAATTGCCTGGTTATTCACCTCACACTGGTGCCGTTTCTGAGTGCGGCGGGAGAGTTGAAAACCAAACCTACACAACATTCTGTCAAAGAATTGTTGACAACAGGCATTCAACCTGACATCCTCGTGTGCCGCACGGAGCATCCGCTCAATATGGACATTCGCCGCAAGCTGGCGCTGTTTTGCAACGTGGATGTGAATTCGGTGATCGAAGCCATTGATGCGTCGAGCATTTATGATGTGCCGGTGCTCATGAATAAGGAAAAACTGGATAGTGTAGTCATTTCTAAACTGCGGCTTATTGATCGGCGCGAACCCAATCTGGAAGTATGGAAACGCTTTTTGAATAAATTGAAAAAGCCAAAATACGAAGTACGCGTCGGTTTGGTGGGCAAATACAATGAACTTCAGGACGCGTATAAGTCCATCCATGAGTCGTTTGTGCATGCCGGTGCTGAAAATGAGTGCAAGGTTTTTGTAGAACCCATTCATTCTGAATCTTTAGCAACGGATTATGATAAAGTGGTGCAACGCCTTCAATCCCTGGACGGGGTTCTGGTAGCGCCCGGTTTTGGTGAACGCGGCATCGCCGGTAAAATTCAAGCCATTCGCTTTGTTCGCGAAAATCAGGTGCCCTTTTTTGGCATTTGCCTGGGTATGCAATGCGCTGTGGTGGAATACGCTCAAAATGTGCTCAAATTAAAAGGCGCTGCTTCAACAGAAGTGAATCCAAAATCGCCCAATCCAGTGATTGACATGATGCCCGATCAGAAAAAGATCACTAAGAAAGGCGGCACCATGCGCTTGGGTTCGTATGCCTGCGAGTTGCGAAAAAACAGCAAAGCCTTCGAAGCATATGGCACCACCAACATTCACGAACGCCACCGCCATCGCTTTGAATTTAACAATGATTACAAAGATCAATTGGAAGCGGCAGGGCTTATTCCGGTTGGTATCAATCCTGATACGAATCTGGTGGAAATCGTGGAAATTTCCGATCATCCTTGGTTCGTAGGTGTTCAGTTTCACCCGGAATTAAAGAGTACCGTCGAAAACCCGCATCCTTTATTTGTAGCATTTGTAAAAGCATGTCTGGAATTTCGCTATGTAAAAAAAAATAATCCGACACCGCAATTGGCAGCGAATGGCTAAACCTGTTTTTGATACAACGTCCAAATGTGAATCATCCCGAATTTTGAGATTTTGGCACTCTATTTTGAATAAAAAAACTTCAAAAAGCGAGGAATACTGGAATACTGGAATACTGGAATGCCGAAATGCCCTGTATTCCATTTTCCAATTTTCCATCATTCCTCCAATAAAGGCAACGCGCCAGAACGATGGCGTACGCAAAAAGATTCGGGATGACTCCTGTTTTGTTACCTGCGCCTTTCTGTTTGTTTTTCTGGTTACTTACTTCGTTCGGCACCACGTTTTTTTCTGGGACACGGTGCAACTCGGCTCCAAACATGCTCATTTTTATTATCAAAATCATTTTTCAAGCTTGCTGCTGCCAATGGATATTGACAGTGGGCATCCTCCTACTTTTGGATTGTATTTGGCTGCGCTTTGGTCGCTTTTTGGCAAAAGCCTCGTGGTCAGTCACTTCGCAATGCTGCCTTTTTTGTTTGGCATCCTCTTTTTTTTGTGGCAAATCGGGAAATTAATAGCGGGCGAACGCAACGCTGTCTTTTTGGTCTTGCTCGGTATCGCCGATCCCACCCTCGCTGCCCAAGGCATCCTCATCAGTCCCGACATCGTACTGGCTTGTTTTTTTCTGATGGCGGTCTATGCCATATTTGAGGATCAAAAATTACTCAAAACCCTGGCATTATTAGGCTTAGCCCTGATTAGTATGCGCGGCATGATGACGGTAGCGGCACTTTTTCTTTTTGAAATAGCCATTCAACACAAAAACCAGATACCTTTCCTTCAAAAATGGTGGGCTATTGCACTGCCTTACTTCCCCGCTGGGCTTTTTGGCATTGTCTTTCTGAGTTGGCATTACATTCAAACGGGTTGGATTGGCTATCACCCCGATTCTCCTTGGGCACCGAGTTTCGATGGGGTAGGCATCGTCGGTTTTATCAAAAACATAGCCGTACTAGGCTGGCGCCTGCTGGATTTTGGTAGAATCTTCCTTTGGCTTTTTTTAATTTTTGTTCTTTTTAGAAGAAGTGCTGTCCAATTTTCACGCCGCCACCCCTCCATTCCCTTGCTTTTCAAGCTTTTATTCGCTTGCTTCCTGGCGCTTACCCCTACCCTGCTGATGTATCAAGCTTTAAGTGCCCACCGTTACCTACTGCCCATTTACCTGTCGTTGTCGATCCTCGCTTTTGCTCTTTTGTTTACCACTTTCCAAGAGAGAAAAACGGCTGTTTTCTATACGCTTTTGATGGTGCTGGGATTGGCTTCCGGCAATTTTTGGGTATATCCTGATAAAATAGCGCAAGGTTGGGACGCTAGTCTGGCGCATCTGCCTTATTACAAAGTGCGTTCGGACATGTTGGCGTATCTTCAGCAGCAATCAATTCCGCTGGAAGCCATTGGCACCGCTTTTCCTGAGATTGGTGCGCTTCAATTTCGCGATTTGTCCGACCGACTAGAAGGTTTTGCAGAAAAAGACCTTGTTGCTCAGCCGTATATCCTTTATTCCAATATAATGAATGATTTTTCAGACGAAGAGATCGACCAGTTGAAACAACATTGGACGCCTTTAAAAACGTATGCCCGCCATGGTATCTTCATGACGCTTTACACTAAAAAATAAGCTTTCTATTGGGTGGAGTAAAATGTAATTTGGGTCGAGTAAAATATCAATCCCAATGAGTCTGGATAAATTTGTGTCAAGCAAAGTGTCTATTGTGTCAAGCAAAATACCTATTGCATCACACAAAGTGTCTATTGTATTGAGTAAAGCGTCTATTATTTCAAGCAACATGCCTATTGTGTCAAATCAAGTGCCTATTGTGTTGAGTAGAGCGTCTATTGTGTCAAACAAATTGCATATTATATCAATCAAAACAGCTATTGTGCTGAGTAGAATGTCTATTGTGTCAAGCAAAGAAGAATTTAAGCATGACGTCTAATGTTTAATTCCAAAATTGGGATTGATATAAAAAGACAAGATTGCCGTCTGCTGCTTTGCCTGCCACAAAATAAGTTGTGTTCTCGTAATAATTAGAATTGTACTGCAAATAATGAATGTTCACCAGATTCTTTTGCATCAGATGCACCACTTCTTGCGCAGTTGCCTGGTTTTCTAACAATTGCACTGCTACAAATTCAACAAAAAACGCATCCACAGGCGTTACCACTTGTGGGTTTTCCAAATATTGGTTGAACCCCAACAAATCTTGGTTGCCAGCATGATATAAAGCATCTGAAAAGCCTTTTGCAGTGTTCCAATCTGCTGGCGGGTCGTTCAAAATATAAATTTGAATGTTTGCTTGTTCTTTATAAAAGGCATTAAAATACAAACCTTTCAACAAGGGTTTTAATTGATTCAGCAAAGCTGTTGCATCCAGCGAGGGAGATTCCAACGCAACATCTTTCCAACTCCGCGCCAGGCTAACGTATTCTTCGCCCATAACCAACAATCGCATGGACTCTCCCGACGATAGTGCTGCCGCCGGTACATCCAACTCGTTTAGCAAATCATTTTCAATAATTGCCACTGCCTGGTCAATATCTGCGCGCGTAATGCGTCCGCGCTCGCTTTCTTCTTGTGCTTGCGCAAAAAAATACAATTCATTAATGAAAATACGCATTTGACCATTCAAGGTTTCCAATAGCTTTTCCAGGTCGGTATGGCTGATGAAGACGTCATTACCACTGGCTGCTTTCAACAAACGGGCAGCGTGGTACAATTTTTCGCGCAAAAGGCGGATGGTAAGCATAAGGGGCGCAGATTTTGTGTGAAAATTACGCCGACTCCTTTGCCTTTTAAAAAAAGCAGGGTTAAATTTTGATTAATTGTCTTTTTGTTTGGATGCTGTTTCCCGATCCTTGGGCTCAGGCACTTTGTCAATGCTATACACCGACAGTACGCCACTCAAAACCGATTTCCACCAGTAGTAAAAAAGCGAACGGCGGCGGTCGCGGTAAAATTGAATCGTGCCGATTCTATCTTCCGTTTTCAACTTTTCATCCAGGTCTTCTTTTAAAATAAAGGTGTTAAGCACAAAATTTTTAAGACCGGCTTTTTTAGTAGGATCGTCCTTTTTTAATACCGCCACTTTCAGGTCTTTATAATTCATCTCTACCTTTCCATCAGAACGATCGTCATTGTATTCAAAATTAAATTTGACCCAATTCAAATACCCCGATTCGACACAAGCTCTAGCAAGCAATGTGATGGCGTCGTTGAGTTTGTTAAATGAAAAGGCGTGCATTGTACCCGACGCATAATAATTTCCATTGGGATGATTCGGAAAACCAAATGTAGCGCGCAAGTCGCCTACGCCCATAAACATTGCTGTTGCGGAGAGCGTAGGCAATTTTTTTAGGTCTTTTTGTTGTACCGTTGAAAGATTAGCAATTGTAGCATTTAGCTTTGTAAAAAAAACTTTACCCGACTCCTCTCCTATTTCCGGAAATTCTTCGTGCTCGGCATAGCTGTCCACCAAATGCACTGTGTCGATGCGTACTGTGATTGGCAGGTTTTGTAAAAATTCAATTGGCAATACTTTATCTGCCTCATTTTTAAAAGGATAGCGTTTATCGAGATAAGATTCCAGGTAAAATTTCAATCTTGCTTCGGCAGCATTCAAAGTGAATCGCGGCGAGCTTTTTAATTCGCATTCTTCTACTTTTATGTAAGGAATGACCGCCGTCAGTCGAGTATTTTCTTTATTAAATTGTGCTGCAAATTCCTTTTTATTATACAAAGGCGTTAATTTTATGGTATCAATATTTAGTTCTTTTGCATCTGCATCATAAAAAATTTCTTTCACCTGAAAAGTATAATAATCTTTGGGCAAATCAATTAAAACAGACGCGACGTTCGTCTTTCCCACTTGCCATTCCAGCGGACCATCGGGGTTATTTTGAATAAAGAAGTTGGTCAAATGTACTTCGTCCAGCGTTGTTACGCGCGCGGGGGTCTTTGTATTATCATAGAGGCGCCATCTACCTTGTTCGATTTTTACATGCTTGAAAAAGAAGCTTTTAAGCGCAGGCTGGGCATTATTTTTTACTTTTTGGCGCTTGTTTTGTCCTTCCGGTTCGATCATTGTTTGAATGAATGGCTGGGTAATTTGTACCGCGCGAATGTGCAATGTTTTATTTAGTACCGCTTGTAATAATGAAATGCCTCGCAATATAATAGCACCGGAATGCGCCTGAATGTAATTGTCCTGACCATATCCTTCGCTAAAGCGAACGCGCACGCTATCGAACTGAACGCGGTTTTGCCAAGGACCTACTTTTAAGCCATCTACTTGAATATCAATGCCTTGCTGTTCTAAATCTGCCAATTCCTGGCGAATCACGTTTTCCAATTGATGAAAAACAATCAAGCGCCCACTGATGTAAACGGCAATTATGATGCTTATGATTAAAAATAATTTAGAAGTTATAAATTGTTTAAACATTTTAAATAAGATTTGCCATAGAACGGATGAAAGCAGTTTTTGTCAGATTTTGCTACTTTTGTGACGCGGTCTGACATGTCACGTCTGACTTCTGACTTTTAAAAAATGCGAAAATTAGCTGTCACCGAGTTGAATCGGGTTTCATTGGAAGCCTATAAAAATCAGTCCAAAACGCCTATTGTATTGGTGTTAGACAATGTGCGCTCGGCGCTCAATGTAGGCTCGGCATTCCGCACAGCAGATGCGTTTGCATTAGAAAAAATAATTTTATGTGGCATCACGGCACAGCCCCCCAATCGGGAAATCACCAAAACAGCGCTGGGCGCAACGGAGTCGGTGGATTGGGCATTTGTAAAAGCGCCGGAGGATGCCGTTCAGCAATTGCAATCGCAAGGGTACAAAGTGATCGCGGTAGAGCAAGCAGAAGGAAGCACTTTATTGCAAAATTTTGATTTACAGCCAGATACAAAGTATGCATTGGTGTTTGGCAATGAAGTATCGGGTGTAAGCGACGCCGTTATGAGCCTGGCAGATGCTGCGATTGAAATTCCACAATTTGGCACAAAACATTCCTTAAATATTTCGGTTTGCGTGGGAATTGTGACATGGGAATTGTTTAGAAAATTGCTAATTGCTAATTGCTAATTGCTAATTGCTAATTGCTAATTGCTAATTGCTAATTATAAAGATGAATAATTTTTATTACAAGCCATCCCTATTTTCTTTATTTCCAAATATCATAGCTGCTGAGAGTACCCGAAATGGCGGCGTTAGCGCAGCGCCCTTGTCATCCCTGAATTTGAGCTATCGGGTAGGCGATGAAGCAGCCAATGTAACGGAAAATCGCAGGCGTTTTTTTCATGGGCAAGGTATTCATTTAGAACAACTTGCAACTTCTCATCAAGTGCATGGTGATAAAATATTATATGCGATTGAGCCTGGTGATTACACGGGCTTTGATGCGTTGGTGAGCGACCAAAAGGAGGTTTTTGTTGCTGTGAGTATCGCAGACTGTACGCCAATTTTGATTTATGACGCTGAAAATGAAGTCGTTGCAGCTGTTCATGCGGGCTGGCGCGGTACGGTGGAAGGCATCGTTTTTAAAACCTTGGAGACTATGCAGGAGCATTTTGGTACGCAGCCCGAACATTGTTTTGCTTACATCGGCACTTGTATTGATGAATGTAGTTATGAAGTAGATGCGGATGTGGCTGATAATTTTCCCAATGAATTTAAAAAATATGATGCCCAACTAAATAAGTTTTTTGTAGATTTAAAAAATGGAAATAAAGATCAGTTAATAACTTTTGGCATTCCAGCAGCCCAAATAGAAGTATCGCCTTATTCAACGGTTTTGAACAACGATCAGTATTTTTCGCACCGAAAGGAAAAAGGACAAACCGGGCGAATGATGGCGGTGATTGGAATGAGGCGATGATTGGTTTGATTTTTATATACTTTATAAAATTCTGACAATAAATATTTTAGTAAAAAAATAACCAATTTAAGTGGTTTCGATTACGATTGACATACAATTTCGCGTATGATTTAGTAGTTTTGGCTTTCGTAAAAAACCAGGTAGGCACGAGCCGCTCCGCTATTGGGAAGATGAACCAAATAAAATTTTTGCTTCAATGGAACAACCTAAGAACCCGAGAATTATTAGCAAATCACTGATTTATACCATGTTAGGCGCGATCGCCGCTGCGCTGATTGTGACGCTCATAGATGAAAATGGACTGATTAACCTGCCAAATGTCGTCACTGCCATTGTGCGTTGGGTTGCAATCGCCATTATTTGTTATTGGGCTTGGCTCAAAAACAGCCTCACTACCTGGATTTTGATTAGCATGGTAATAGGTTCGGAAGTAGGGCACGATTTTCCCGAAATTTCGCACCATTTGAACATCGTAAGCCGCATTTTTATTCGTCTTATCAAAACGATCATCGGTCCGCTGCTCTTTGGCACCCTGGTGGTGGGCATTGCTGGGCATTCCAATCTCAAACAGGTAGGACGTATGGGTTGGAAGGCACTTTTGTACTTTGAAATTGTGACTACCATAGCTTTATTTATTGGTTTGGGAGCAATCAACTTCAGCCGCGCCGGTGTAGGTATTCCGCGCGAAGAGCAAAAGCCTCCGGTGGATTTGGCGATGGGCGATCCGTCTTTGCAAATGCGCGTGGATGAAGGGAAAAACACCTACCAGTTGTTGCACAATGGCGAAACGATGAGTCCGGCGGCGCCGCCTGTGAAGCAAAACTGGGAGGAAATCGTAATGCACATCTTCCCGGAAAACATTGCAAAATCCGTTTATAACGGCGATGTATTACAAATTGTAGTTTTCAGTATTTTGTTTGCCATTGGTTTAGCATTGGTTACGAAAGAACATATGAAGCGGCACATGCTGGATTTTGCGGAGAGCTTATCTGAAGTGATGTTCAAATTTACGAATGTGGTCATGTATTTTGCGCCATTTGCCGTGGGCGCAGCCATTGCTTACACCATTAGTGAAAAAGGATTCAGCGTACTGATCAATTTGGCAATGTTATTAGGCACTTTATATGGAGCATTGATTGCTTTTATTTTAATCGTGTTTTTGCCGGTAGCATTGATTATCAAATTACCCATTAAAAGATTTATTCAAGCAATAGCGGAGCCGGTTACGCTGGCATTTGCTACAACTAGCTCAGAATCAGCACTTCCTAAAGCCATGAAAGCGATGGAAGAACTCGGTGTGCCGCGTAAAATTGTTGCTTTTGTAATGCCGACGGGCTATAGTTTTAATTTGGATGGCACCACTTTGTACCTTTCTTTAGCGACGATTTTTGTGGCGCAAGCCTGCGGTGTGCATTTATCTTTTGCCAATCAGCTCTTGATTGTGTTTACCCTCATGCTCACGAGTAAAGGCGTGGCGGGCGTGCCGCGAGCATCGCTGGTGATTTTGTCGGCAACGGTGACGAATTTTTCTCATTTGGGTTTAGAAGATTGGCCCATTTTTGTCATCATCGGCATTGATGAATTGATGGATATGGCGCGCACAGCCACGAATGTGGTCGGAAATTGTCTGGCAACAGCAGTGGTAGCGCGCTGGGAGGGCGAAGATCATTACAACGATCCTAATTATAATCCTGATATGGAAGTGTAAGGGGATGTAAAATTTGAAAATTGAAATGTGAAATGTGAAATGTGAAATTGAGATTTGAAAATATTACATTTGAGGTTTTGGTATCAAATGATAAACGTTGACCGTCACTGTCCTTCCACCTAAAAGGGGTTGAATATCATAACTGATTTTATTTACTTGAAAACCTTCTTTTATAATATTTTGAAAAAAATCTTGAGCTACCTCACGACTTGGGTCGCTTACTATGATGCTGCCCCCAGAATTACATAATGTTCGGAAGGCATTTGGTAAATGTTCAAAAAAACGCTTTTCATAACAAATATCCGAAGCTAAAACTAGATCGGCTGCCAAGTGAGGCTTGGGGAATCGCCAGTCCATGCTTTCAAAATGTGCCTGCCTTTTTAAATCTTCATTTAATGTCCAATTTTTTTTTGTAAAAATTAAAGCTTCTTCCAAATAATCGGTGAATGTAACAAGAGCACCCAGTTTTCCTGCTACAATGCCTGGCAAGCCTAAGCCACAACCTATTTCTATTACACTTTTTACATTTTTTATTATATCAAATTCAATTAAATATTTACTCAATCCTATTGCGGCGGGCCACAGCTCTGCCCAATAAGGAATGCGCTCATCCTGCACATCTTCGTGGTTTTCGCCTTTGGCAATCAACTGATCGTACAAATCATCTACATTCGTAATTTGTAAAATTTTAATCAAAATGCCCTCGATATTTAGTTCTAATACTTCTGTTTGATACATTTTATAAACGATATAAAAACCATTCCGATTCGTTCATAACAGCGTGCAAAATTACAACGGAACTGCTATTTTTGGGGAAATATTATTGCATCCGCAAATCAGCATGTGAATATGAACTACTGGCTCGTTAAATCCGAACCCGACACTTACAGCTACGAGCGCCTGGAGCGCGAAGGCAAAACGATGTGGGAAGGTGTGCGCAATTATGCTGCCCGCAACCATCTCCGCGCTATGAAAATGGGCGATTTGGTGTTATTTTATCATAGTGTGACCGGTATGGAGGTCGTCGGCATTTGCAAAGTGGCGCAAGAAGCTTATCCTGACCCAACGGCGGAGCAAGGAGACTGGTCGGTGGTGGATCTGGTGCCTTTGAAGCGATTTACGCAACCTGTGCCGCTCAAAGTCATTAAGGCTACGCCGGCATTGCAAAATACAGCCTTGATTCGCATCGGGCGGCTCTCGGTGATGCCACTGGAAAAAGCAGAATTTGATAAGATTTTGGAATTGGGAGAAACGAAGGTGTAGCGTGGCGGATTGTGTTAATTCTTTATCGGATCAAAACATTTGCTAATGCGTCAACATTCCGTTGAAATCTATGAGCAATAGTCAATCTCTAATTCGGTATCAAATCTAATACAGGAGTTTGTTTTTTGTCTTTTGCTGACATTAACCTAAATTCCTGCTGGTTTCGCATGTCGTGATGTAATATATTGTATTATTTTTACAAAAGCTAAGTTGAAAATGGAGGCGGACAGGCAAACCCGGATTCCCGCGCATGTTGTCTGTCTTTTTAAAAACAATCAAAACACGCCATATCCCTAAAACTAGACTACATGAAAAACGGGTTAAGCTACGCTATTACACTTCTTTTCATTCTTGGGGGAGTGCAAATTTTGTTTGCGCAAAGCAACGTATTGAGTAATCCTTCGAGTTGTAATCTGGGATTGGAAATTACAGATAATAATTGCCCGGATGGACAGGTCTTTTACAGTCCAAATCAATTTAAAATTAATGTTAATAATTCTTTTGGAACGCGGCTGGGCACAGATGTGTACCTGAAGGAAGTGCGCCTGGTGATTCGCCATGAATGGGCGGGTGATCTAGACATCAGCCTGATTTCGCCAGGCGGCAAGAAAATCAAGTTAAGTTTTGACAATGGCGGGGGCAACGAGCACTACGGGAATCCGGACGCGCCTGCTTGCAGCGAGCCGATGGTTTTTTCAATGGCGGCTTGTAATTCTATTAAAGATGCGCTGGCACCATTTTTGGATGAACATTATCAGCCGGAAGAAAGCTTTTTTCTGTTGAACGATGGTGTGACAAATCCAAATGGGCAATGGACTTTGCAAATTTGCGATGACGCAGCCGAGGATATTGGCACGTTGGAGTACGTTGAACTAAAATTTGAATCCATCACTTGCTTGCCGATTACGAATGTAAGCGTAGTAGAAGTAGATACCACAACGGTTAAATTAGCCTGGGAACCAGACGATTGTGGATTAGTATTAATTGAATATGGCGCTCCAGGGTTTACGCCTGGCACCAATGGTCAGCCTGGGCAAGGTACGCTTGCTTTCACCAATGCTTGTTCGCCGTATAGTTTGCAAGGGCTGCAGCCATTTACCGAGTACGATGTTTACATTCGTCGTTCTTGCAATTTTGGTGCTAATTTTTCGGATAATTCTTGCGTCATCCGAGTCAAAACAGGGTGCTTGCCGCCACCGGCAACCATTGTAGAAAACTTTGAAAATTATGATGAATGCTCGACCACCTGCGGGGCGGTTTGTGATTTTCCAGGTATCTGGCGCAATGGCGATGGCGATGATTTTGACTGGTTGATGTATCGAGGTGGTACCCCAACGGTGAATACAGGTCCAAATGGCGATGTGAATGGTGGCTTGGGCAAATATGTCTATCTCGAATCTTCAGGTACTGCCTGTACCAATGGTAAGCAGACGCACTTGATTTCCAATTGCATACGTATTAATAAACAAGGCGCAGATACTTGTCACATGTCCTTCAATTATCATATGTGGGGAGTCAATATTGGTACCTTACGTTTGCAATATTCAACAGATGGCGGCGCCACTTGGTCAACCATGTGGGAAAAATCGGGGAATCAGGGCAATGCTTGGCACAAAGTGTATTTGTCTTTGAATCAATTTGCCGACGGCTCGATTGTGCGCTTTCGTTTCGTGGGTATTGGTGGCAATGGCTCTCGCGGTGATATTGCATTAGACCACATCGTGTTATTTGGTTCGGAAGACCTCGGTGCACCGGATATGCCTTTTTACGTGGATGCAGATGGCGATGGCTACGGCAATCCGAATCAATTCATTTTCAGCTGTTTAGAAGATTTGCCAGCAGGCTACACCTTGACGGGTGGCGATTGCAATGACAATGACGCTGCTATCAATCCAGGCGCACCAGAGATTGCATGTAATAATGTTGATAATAATTGTAATGGAAATGCGGATGAAACGATTTTGCCAGCGCCATTAATTATCAATGATACGATTTGTTCCGGCGATTTGGCAGCGGTATTTGCTACACCGCTTTCGGGCAAACCGATCTTTTGGTATGGCTCGCCCGATGGCAATGATGTGGTTGGAACGGGCAATGGTTTTTTTCCAAATTTGCCAGAAAATAA
>CAZFBN010000060.1:0-29404 GCA_964517145.1 uncultured Saprospiraceae bacterium | reverse complement strand
TAATATTTCCATCTCAAATTTACCAAAACTGTCAGATTTCATCGTGACTACTTCACGTAATTTCTCAATTTCCCAATTTCCAACTTCCCAATTCTAAATCTCCTTATACTTACGCCAGGCATGTACCAGCATCGTTACCCGATCATAATTGAGAATACCCTCTTCGATGCCCTGCGTTCTCAAATAGGCATCATATGCAGCGTATCGCAAAGAAGGCATAATATCTGGATAGCTCAGCAATCGCTCGTTGATCGCATCTAAATCTTTTTGAATACCAATTGGCAAGGATGCTCGAAATGCCGGGTAATTTGCTGGATCATACCGCCGAAAATCAGCCGCCAATTCCCGCCAGTATCCCAAATGCCCGGAGTAAGCAATAATCGGATTATCGGAATTGCTACATGCCAAATACGCCCAGAAAGTGCAGGTTCCTTCATCCCCAAATCCGTAGCCGTGCGCCAGTTCGTGCGCCATGACGTAAGGAATTTGCAGCACGTGCAGCCCTGGGTCTATGTGCCCTTCACCCGTCCATGGAAAATATAAACCCGCCGAGCTAAAGCGCAAAAAAATACCTTTCGGATACAAATAACGCCCGCGTACCCTGCCAACCGTAGGAAAATGATAGCGTTGCAAACGGCTCTCCAGGTTTTTTCGCAATTGCCGTTCCAGGTTTTCCGGTAAAAAATCATCCGTAATGGCTGAATCCGTGACATGCGGAATCTGGCTACGCAGATTAATAATGTATTCTGTTTCTAATTTCAGCTCTTTTTTCAATTCTTCCAGCGACAATGGTTTTGGCTCTAACCCTAGTTGCACTTCCACCGGCACGCGCCCATAGTTGAAGCCCCATAAAAACAAGAAGAAAAAAACAGCGCCGCCGACAAAACTCAGTACCCCTCCAGCACCACTCAGCGCACGCTTGCGCCAGCTCATAGGCGTTTTGATCCATCGCCACCCATTGCGCATGATAAATACCATCAAGACAATGAAAAACACATATAAAAGCGGCAATGGAAACCAGGCTAACAAATAATCAATCGTCCAGCGAATACCCAAAAAAATACCTCTGCTATACAATTGCTCAATGAGCCGAGGCTGCATTCCCAATACCATACGAAACAATACAGCGCCTGCCCCCAGGGCGATCCACCAAATTTGTCGTCTGCTCATGTTACTTTTTATGTCGCTTTGCGTCTCAAAAAAGTTGCTTCAATAGCGAAGGTAATAGATTCAACTTTTAATTTTGTTAATTGTTACTCTTGTGTTTGACCATCGTTTTTGCAGCACTAGGGAGAATTGTCCTGCAAAGGACATCCCAAACCGCAAAATAATTGCTTTTGCAACCCTAAACAGCGCAAAGTTGTTTTGACTGATAAACTTAATTTTCTATAACAATAAAAATTTCAGAAAAATGGCATTTCAAATCACCGATACAAATTTTCAAGAATCGGTAATGGAAAGAGACGGTTTGACCGTGATTGATTTTTGGGCAGAATGGTGTGGTCCTTGCCGAATGATAAGCCCTCTTGTGGAAGAATTATCCAAGGAGTACGATGGCAAAGTGCTGGTTGGCAAAGTAGATGTGGACAGTAATCCTGAAGTTTCGATGAAATATGGCATTCGAAGTATTCCGACCGTGCTGTTTTTGAAAAAAGGGGAAGTAGTGGACAGACAAGTAGGCGCTACTACAAAAGCAGTATTGGCTGCTAAAATTGAAAAAAACATTTAATAGCAATATTCGATTAGAATTTTTGAAGAAAAAGATATAGTTTGAACCCTTATTTCAGTTTAAGATTGGAATAAGGGTTTTCTTTTTGGATATGCGAAATTGTTTTTCATTTGATGTTGCCGAAAACCGGAATTTCAAACGAAATACGAGAAATCATAAGAATAATGAGTTACTTACTAGACAGCACAGAAATCAAAGATTTTGGCAACCTGGAACTCCTCGCCCGGCAAGTGGTGGAAGGCTTCATCATCGGTTTGCACAAGAGTCCTTTCCATGGGTTTTCCGTCGAATTTGCCGAACACCGATTGTACAATCAGGGCGAATCCACCCGCAATATCGATTGGAAAGTATTCGCGCGCACCGATAAAATGTTTACCAAACGCTTTGAGGAAGAAACCAACCTGCGCTGCCAGATTGTGATTGACGCCTCTTCCTCTATGTATTTCCCCGAAGCGGATCCCAAGAAAAATAATTATGTCAATAAAATTCGTTTCTCGGCACTAGCCGCCGCTGCTTTGATGAATTTATTGCAAAAACAGCGCGATGCATATGGGTTGAGCATTTTTGATGATGCGGTAAAAATTCACACCCGAACCAAAACCAATACGACTCATTATCGCCTGATGCTCACGTATTTAGATCAGCTTATCGGCAATCCTGAACGCAACCGCACGACTTCCGCTGCACAAGCCCTGCACCAGATCGCCGACAGCATTCACCGCCGCTCGATGGTAATTATTTTCAGCGATATGTTTGAGCAAACTGAAGATGCCGAACACCTCTTCAGCGCCTTGCAGCATTTGAAGCACAATAAACACGAGGTGGTGCTCTTTCATGTTGTAGATAAAGCGAAAGAAGTGGATTTTGAATTTGAAAATCGCCCTTATATTTTTATTGACATGGAAAGTGGCGAACGCCTGCGCCTCCAACCCAATCAGGTGAAGGATCATTATTTGACGCAAATGCATAAATTTGTGGAAGAGCTGAAATTCAAGTGTTTACAATATCAAATTGATTTTGTGGAAGCGGATATTAATAAAGGTTTTCGTCCTATTTTACAATCTTACCTGGTTAAACGCAGTAAAATGGGCGTTTAATTTTATTACAATCATGTAATGTTTTTATTTACCATTATTAAAATTCCAACGAAACGCAAGCCATCGTTAACATGATTCGACTAGCCGACATTTCTAGCGACGCACCGCCAAGCCTGTCCAAAGAAGACGCTAAATTGCAAACTGCCCAGTGGGTCAGCCGTTTAGGCGAATTGCAAGCTGTTTTATACGCTCAAAAAAAGTACAGTTTACTTGTTGTATTGCAAGGCATGGACGCCAGCGGCAAGGATGGCGCGGTGAAAAATGTGTTTGCAGATTGTAATCCGGTGGGATTGAATATCACTGCTTTTAAAAAGCCAACGGAGGAAGAATTTGCACACGATTTTTTATGGCGAATTCATCAACACGCCCCGGGAAAAGGCATGATTAATATTTTTATCCGCTCGCATTATGAAGATGTACTTATTCAGCGGGTACATAAATGGATTGATGAAAAGCGCGTGGATAAAAGGATTCAGGCAATTAATGCTTTTGAAGAGTTATTACATTTTGATAATAATACGATTGTATTAAAATTTTTTTTACACATCTCAAAGGAACAACAAGAAAAAGAACTGCGCCAGCGCATAACCGAGTCTGACAAGCATTGGAAACACAATAGAGGCGACTGGAAAGAGCGGGAACTTTGGGACGAGTACATGCGTTGCTACGAAGATGCCATCAATCGAAGTACGATCCCTTGGACCGTGGTGCCCGTTGACCAGCGTTGGTATCGGGATTACATTATGTCGCAAACGATTTTGCAGGCTTTGGAAAAACTGGATTTGAATTATCCGCCTTTGAGTGAATAAGAATTAGTGATATTATTGAAATGATGTAATAATGGACAAAGTAAGAGTGGATAAATGGCTGTGGAGCGTCCGTATTTTTAAAAGCCGGACCATCGCTACCGATGCCTGCAAGGGCGGAAAAGTAAAACTCAATGGCGTGAATTTGAAGCCTTCTGCTATGGTACAAAAAGGCGATGTGCTTGTCATTCGCAAAATGGGTTTTGATTTTCAATTTAAAGTATTGGAACTCATTGAAAAACGAGTATCGGCGCCACTAGCGCAGCAATGTTATGAAAATATTACACCACTGGAAGAAATGAATAAATATCAGGAATGGTTTACTACCGGTAAAGCCGCCTCTGAAAAACGCGACCGGGGCACGGGGCGTCCTACCAAAAAAGAACGACGTGAAATCGACGAATTTAAAGGCAACTGGTTTGATTTTGAGGATTGGAATGATGAATAAGATCAGAACGCTCATAATACTAGAATTTACTATGCTTAAAATTTTAAATATCCAGTATTTTGAGCATTCTGATTCCCATCAATTTTATTTTTTAAAACGATTCGCTACCACCATATCTTTACTACCTGGTGTGTATTGATAAAAACCTTCTCCCGATTTTACACCTAATTTTCCTGCCGTCACCATATTTACCAGCAAAGGACAAGGCGCATATTTTTGATTGCCAAAACCATGATACAGTACATTCAAAATAGACAAGCAAACGTCCAGCCCAATAAAATCAGCCAGTTGCAGGGGTCCCATCGGGTGCGCCATTCCCAGTTTCATCACTGTATCAATTTCTTCTATGCCAGCCACTCCTTCATAAAGGGAATAAATGGCTTCATTAATCATTGGCATTAAAATCCGATTAGAAATAAAACCCGGATAATCATTTACTTCTACCGGAATTTTATTTAGTTTTTTGGACAAATCGAGGATCGTTTGCGTCACTTCATCGGTGGTAGAATATCCCCGAATGACCTCCACAAGTTTCATCACCGGCACCGGATTCATAAAGTGCATACCAATGACTTTTTCGGGACGTTTTGTTACGGCTGCAATTTTTGTAATAGAAATCGACGAAGTATTGCTGGCAAGAATGGCACTTGCGGGCGCGTGTACATCAAGTTGTTTAAAAATATCAAGTTTCAATGTAATATTTTCAGTAGCTGCTTCCACCACCAGTTCTGCGTTTTGCACGCCTTCGCTTATATTCGTAAAAGTGACAATATTATCGAGCGTTGCGATTTTATCGGCTTCTGTAATTGTTTCTTTTTTAATCATCCGATCCAGATTACCGCTAATGGTTTGCAATGCGCGAGTCAGGGCGTCTTGCGAAACATCGATGAGTGCAACGGAAAAGCCTTGCATGGCAAACACGTGCGCGATGCCATTGCCCATGGTACCGGCACCGATTACAGCAATATTTTTCATGTGTTGGTTAGGATTTGAACTGACAAATTGTAATGACGGCAGCGAAATTAATAAAAAAGGCAGACACCTGGTGGTATCTGCCTTTGATGATTCAAAATTATCCAACAGGATTATTTGTTGAAATAGGATTTTTCATTCTTGCCACCACCCTGTACAATTTCCAAACGCTTTTTAAATTCATTGGAAGTTGAAAGATCGTCTTCTTTGGCATAGATTTCTTTCAAAGCGATCAGCGTGTTGATATCGTTCGGATTTAACTTTTCACAACGCTGAAAGTAAGGCAGCGCCAAGTTAAACTGCTCAAATATTTCTTTGCGCTTTGCTTCATACTTCTTGATCCCCTCTTTTGAATAATCTTCTGCCAATTTATTCAAATCTTTAGTCATCGTAGCAGCTTTGTTATAATACAAAGCACCTACGCTGTAAATGGCATCGAAGTTATTTGGGTCTTTTTGCAGCGCTTTTTCGAAGAATTCTTTTGCTTTATCAAAATACTCATTTGCTTTTTCCATGTTACCAGCTTCAAATTCACGCTGATACAAATTGTCATAAACGCTGCCAGTTGTTGTATAAAGTGAAAGGTTGTCTGGTTCTTTTTCAATCGCTGTTTGCAATTTGGTGATGAGCACATCCAGTTTACCAATTTTCAGGTAATGGTTGATGTCGGCAAAAAGCAGCGACACATCATCTGGATATTTGTTACGACCCGTTTCCAGATAAGAATAAGCCTGCTCAGGAGAAGTTTCCTTTGCTGCAATGTCATACATTGCCTCATAAATAGCCGGCTTATCGTACTTAATGTCGTACAATTTCTGGAAGAGAGGCTTTGCATCGGCTGCTTTGTTAGAATTCAAAGCGGATAAACCAGTGATATACAATTGGTTATTGTAATCATCTTCTGTTTTTAATGCGCTCTCTTCGCCATTGGCTTTCAAAATGTCGTGAATTTCCATCACTTTGTTGAAATCCTTGAAGGCAGTTTCAAATTGCTGTGCTTCGTAAGCGTTGAAACCCAGGTTGTTCAGGTTCCCTTGTGCAATTTGCAATCCTCTGAGTGCATCTTTTTTCTCAAATTTTTTCTGTGCCAGGTCAAAACCCTTTTGGAAAGCTTCCGCAGCGATATGAGAAGGATCGCCTTCTACTTTAGGCAGTTCGTCAACATTACCAATACCAATTTGCTTGATGGTAATGATTTGAGTCGCTATTTCGTTATAAATTTCGCCTTTTTTAATCCATGCTTCGGCAAGTGCCTGATTTTCAGGACTGTTCATTGCTGCATCAATAGCGTCTTTCGCCTCTTTTAATTTTGGCTTGTTGTTTGTAGGATCAAGATTGTATGCGCTGAAGGCTTTTTTTGCGTTGCCCAGTTCCTTTTGTGCAAAAGATACGCCAGAAGCAAAAGCAACCACAAGAAGCAACAAAAATAATTTTTTCATGATGCTGTTTAAAATTTTGTTTTAGAAGAATGTGCTTTTTTTCTATTTCTTTCAACGAAAGTAAGGCAAAAAGGTATCCTTTCTTATCGTTAAATCTGGTACAAAGAAAGTTAAAATCTGTTAATTCTCTCGTTTTTTACCTCCAAAAAGTGACAAAGAAACGCATTGCTAGACTCATTCATGGTCACCATTTTCTCCATTTTCTGCTGGTACGACTGCTACATCGGCTATTTCGTCGTCTTCATCCAATCGAATCACGCGTACCCCTTGAGTGGCTCTGCCCATTACCCGAATATCCTTCACTGGCATCCGAATAGTGATTCCCGAGCGATTCATAATCATCAAATCTTCTTCTTCTTTCACGGCTTTAATGGCAATGACGGAACCGGTTTTTTCGGTTACATTCATCGTTCTGACCCCTTTACCTCCACGATTCGTCAAACGATAATCCTCAAATTCTGAACGTTTTCCGTTGCCTTTTTCCGAAACGACCAGGATAGTTTGTGATTTATCATTGGCATCTATGCAAACCATTCCAACCACGGCGTCTGTTGCGCCTTGCAACGTTGCACCTCGCACACCCGCTGCCGAACGCCCCATTGAGCGCACCGTGGATTCATTAAAACGAATGGCATTGCCACTGCGCGTTGCCATAAAAACTTCAAAACTGCCATTGGTCAGGCGCGCTTCCAACAATTGGTCACCTTCATTGATCGTAATAGCGTTGATGCCGCCTGCACGCGGGCGAGAGAACGCTTCAACCGGTGTTTTTTTAATGACGCCCTGCTTGGTGCAGAACATAATAAAGTGATTCTCAAGAAATTGCTGATCGGATAATTTTTCAATATTAATGACAGCTCGTACTTTATCCTCTTTCGGAATAGATAAGATATTTTGAATCACGCGCCCACCGGACGTTTTGGTTGCTTCTGGAATTTCATAAACCCGCAGCCAATAACAGCGCCCTTGTTCGGTAAAGAGTAATAAATAATTGTGGTTGGTTGCAATAAAAACCTGCTCCACAAAATCTTCATCCCGCGCTTTGGCGCCACGCGAACCCCTGCCACCTCGGCTTTGCGCGCGATATTCAGTGAGAGGTGTACGTTTGATGTAACCCAAGTGCGAAATGGTAACCACCACTTGCTCATCTTCAATAATATCCTCCATATTAATTTCACCGTCGCCGGTAAAATCGATCTCGGTACGACGCGCATCGCCAAAACGATCTCTGATTTCTGTTAATTCCTGTTTGATAATTTCCCGTTGCAACTGTTCACTCGCCAAAATTGCACGCAAATGGTCAATCAATTCGCGAATTTCATCATATTCTGCCCGGATTTTATCACGTTCCAGACCGGTCAAACGCTGCAAACGCATTTCCAAAATGGCTTTTGCCTGCGCTTCTGACATGACATTGCCTTCGGCTACCTGATAATTGGCTTCATCGTCGATTTGGCTGTATTCAATCAGCGGACCAAATTTTTGCCAAAAAGCTTCTTTGTCATCAATAAAATCGCCATGCATCAAGCCGTCGCGCGCTTCGTCTGGCGTTGCAGAATTGCGAATCAGCTCAATCACCGCATCCAAATAGTCCAACGCAATCAACAATCCAATTAAAATATGCGCCCGTTCCAGCGCTTTGCGCAACTCGTAGCGGGTGCGCCGAACGATCACAACCAAACGAAAAGCTACAAATTCTTCAATCAAGTCCTTGAGATTCAAGGTCATCGGACGGCCGTGCACCAACGCCACGTTGTTGACGCCATAGGAAGTTTGAAGCGGCGTGTATTTGTACAATTGGCTCAATACCACATTTGGAATGGCATCGCGCTTCAATTCTATCACAATGCGTAACCCATCGCGATCCGACTCATCCCGAATATCGCTGATGCCTTCAATTCTTTTTTCCGACATCAATTCGGCAATTTTCGCCACCAATTGCGCTTTATTGACTTGATATGGAATTTCCGTTACAATTATAACAGGTTGTTTTCCAACATCTTGCACTTCCACTCTACCTCGTACCACTACTCTACCCCGCCCGGTTTCAAAAGCTTCTTTTACGCCTTCATACCCATAAATAATTCCGCCAGTCGGAAAATCAGGCGCTTTAATGTATTGCATTAATTCTGCAATTGTAATATCTGGATTATCAACCGTAGCGATGACACCATCTATCACTTCGCTTAGATTGTGCGGCAACATATTTGTTGCCATCCCTACCGCAATACCCGAAGCACCATTGATGAGCAGATTGGGAATTTTTGCCGGTAAAACGGTTGGCTCCTCCAGCGAATCGTCAAAATTCAATGCAAAATCAACCGTATCTTTTTCAATATCCGACAACATTTCCTCTGCAATACGCGTCAGTCTTGCCTCCGTATAACGCATTGCCGCAGGGCTGTCGCCATCCATTGAACCAAAGTTGCCTTGTCCATCCACAAGCGGATAGCGCAGCGACCAATCTTGTGCCATTCGCACCATCGTGTCATATACCGAGCCATCGCCGTGCGGGTGATACTTACCAAGCACTTCCCCCACAATACGTGCCGATTTTTTATGAGCTTTGTTATAACCAACGCCCAACTCGTTCATACCATACAAAACGCGCCGGTGCACCGGCTTCAATCCATCCCGCACATCGGGGAGTGCACGCGCCACAATCACGGACATTGAGTAGTCAATGTACGCCGACTTCATTTCTTCCTCGATGTTAATCGGGATTATTCGCTGATTATTAGCCATTTGTACAATTTAAAAATCGCCTATAAAATTAAAATGATTCGGGTGAAAATGTTGTCTAAACTACTTTTTTAAGCAGCATGCAAAGATACGGAAAATGCCTCGTTCTGCCAAAGGAATAATGGAATATTGAAGCAACGGAATGCAGGAAAAATGCACTTGTTTAGGTTCTAATTTTCCTGCATTCCAACCTTCCAGAAAGAAAATTGTTATGAATCACCGAGTCAAACTTTTAATCCTACAAATCAAGCTTATCTTTGCAACCCTATGGAAAAAATAGTTAAACCATACAGCGAGTCAGGCAGTAAAAAGACCCAGGTTGCCAACATGTTTGACAACATTGCTCGGCGTTACGATTTTTTGAATCGACTTTTGTCTTTAGGAATCGATAAAATTTGGCGCAAAAAAGCCATTCATCAACTCAAAAATTTACAACCAAAATACATCCTGGATGTGGCGACCGGCACTGCCGATGTGGCGCTGGAAACCGCGCGGCGCTTGCATCCTGACAAAATTATCGGGTTGGATATTTCTGCGGAAATGCTCCACTTTGGTCGGGAAAAAGTAGCCAAACAGGGGCTCTCCGAAAATATCGAACTCGTGCAAGGTGATTCTGAGAATTTACCTTTTTCAGACAATACGTTTGATGCAATTACCGTTGCTTTTGGAGTTCGCAATTTTGAAAACCTGGAGAAGGGTTTGTCGGAAATGAATCGGGTACTGAAATCGGGCGGAAAGCTGGTCGTTTTGGAGTTTTCTAAGCCAAGGGCGTTCCCTTTCAAGCAGTTGTTTCAGTTATATTTCCGCAACATTTTGCCAATCATTGGCAAATGGACCTCGCAAGACCCACGTGCGTACAGCTATCTGTTCGAGTCGGTGCAGGTATTTCCAGAAGGCGAGCAATTCCTGAACATATTACAAAAAACCGGTTACAAAACATCCAAATGCATACCACTAACGCTGGGCGTTTGCTCCATTTACACCGCAGAAAAGTAACGTTATTGCTCCTGCTTGCATTGGCTTGTACCTGGGCGCAAGCTCAAAAATTTGGTGCCGATAGCTACAATTTCCGTGAATTCGACCAAAAATCGTACTACTTTGGTATTACGCTGGGTTATAATACATCAAGTTACAAACCCTTTCGCTCGAAAGATTTTATCAATAGTGATAGCATTTTAGCTATTGAATCGCTCACCGGACCAGGTTTTAACCTGGGTATTGTGACTAATTTAAAAATCGGAAATTATTTTGACTTGCGGTTTTTGCCAACACTTTCTTTTGTTGAACGCAACTTGCGCTATCAAAAAGATTCGCGCATACAAGCTTTCAGCGACCGTTCGGTGGAGTCGGTTTTTGTTGAAATGCCTTTTCATTTACGTTATAAATCAGCACCTTACAAAGATATTCGGCTCTTCGTCATTGCTGGGGTCAAGTACGCTTTTGACGTAGCCAGCGAGTCGCGGGCACGCCAAGCAGAAACGTTGGTGAAGATTGCACCCAACGATTTTTCGATTGAAGCCGGTGCAGGCATTCAGTTTTTCTTCCCTTATTTTATTTTTTCTCCCGAATTTAAAGTGTCGCACGGCATTGGTAACATCTTGATTTACAATCCAAATCTGGAAGAATCGACCGTTTTGGAAAAATTGTTGTCCAGAACATTTACGATTTCCCTGCATTTTGAAGGGTAAGCATTCATTAGTCATCTGACGACTTTGGAGTCATCAGATGACTAATGGATTGCACATATTCCATCAAATTTGGGAAAAACTGTTGAAATCCCTCATTCAACGTCTCTAAGTGCAATTGCAACGTCTCGACCGCACGATCAAAATGGCTCGGCTCACTGGCACGGCGCTTCATGCGATTGAAAGTAAATTCCAATCCTTCCAGTTTTCCGTACTGCACCAACCAATCATCTGCAATCATCAGCGGCACCCGATGTTGCAAAACCGGCGGCATAATCGGCAAATAACTTTCTAAGATTTTATAAACATTTTGCGTAAAGTTTGGTAAATCAATTGAAGAAAACTGCTCCCAATTTTTAGCCAATAAAAAATCGTAAAAAACATCCATCAGCACCGGCGCGTACTTGTGGTGCCGTTCATGCAGCAGACGTGTACTCTCGCGCACAACAGGGTGCGTATCGGTGAAAATATCAATTTTTCGATGCAATTCCAGTCCTTGCTGAATACCGATTGAATAATTTCTATCTTCCGATTTTCGTACAAAATCTCCAATAAAATTGCCTACCAGCAATTCATCATCGTGCTGTGATAAAAAAACATGTGCCAAAAAATTCATATTTCAATTTGCTGATTTGCTAATCGCATCAACTCCATTAAACCAAAAAATTGTCTGACATCTAACGTCTAGCATCTGGCATCTTGTTTAAAAAAGTCTATCTTTGCGGCGTTTTTTTAGGGACGTCGATTTATAATCGGCGACTCTTCTACTATTTTTACAATCATCCAGCCGATTGCGAATCGGCTCTACGTAATAAAACCATGGGATTAAAAGCAGGCATCGTCGGTTTGCCAAATGTTGGAAAATCAACGCTTTTCAATGCACTGACCTCCGCGAAAGCGCTGGCAGCTAATTATCCGTTTGCCACCAAAGAACCAAACCTCGGCATCATCACCGTACCCGATCCGCGATTGGATAAGCTGGAAGAGCTGGTCAATCCGCAAAAAGTCATTCCAACGACCGTTGAAATTGTGGACATCGCCGGTTTGATCAAAGGTGCCAGCAAGGGCGAAGGGCTTGGTAATCAATTCCTTGCGAACATCCGTGAAGTAGATGCCATCGTACATGTGGTACGCTGTTTTGAAGATGACAATGTGATTCATGTGGACGGCAGTGTAAATCCAGTGCGCGACAAGGAAATCATCGATTTGGAATTGATTTTCAAGGATATGGAAACGCTGGAAAAGCGAGTGGATAAACTTCGCCGCTCTGCCAAAACCGGCAATAAAGAAGACGCCAAAAATCTTGATTTGGTAGAGCGCCTGCTCAAGCATTTGGAAAGTGAAAAACCCGCTCGCTCGCTGGAATTGCGCGACGACGAGAAACCGTTTTTTGAAGAGCTTTTCCTACTCACGGGCAAGCCCATTCTCTACGTTTGTAATGTCGATGAAGGCTCGTTGACAACGGGCAATCAACATACCGAAGCTTTCAAACAATTAGTCGCCCCGGAAAACGCCGAAGTGATTCTCATCAGCGCCCAGATTGAATCGGAAATTGCTGAGTTGGAAAGCAAGGAGGAGCGCCGGGAATTCATTGAAGCAATGGGCTTGGACGAACCGGGCGTTAATAAAGTAATTCGCGGTTGTTATAACTTATTGAATCTCATAACTTATTTTACCGCCGGGGAAAAAGAAGTGCGGGCTTGGACGATTCATCGCGGCGACAAAGCGCCGGCAGCGGCAGGCGTGATTCATACCGATTTTGAGAAGGGATTCATTCGTGCTGAGGTTATTAAATATGAGGATTTTGTAAAATATGGATCAGAAGCAGCCGTGAAAGAAGCTGGTAAACTCAGCGTAGAAGGTAAAGAATACGTGGTACACGATGGCGATGTAATGCACTTTAGATTTAATGTGTAATTATTTTTATTTTTGATTTGACGTTTTTCGTTTGTTATTGCAAATAATTAATCTCAAACGTCAAATCTCCAACCATTTATGAATAAATATTTCATCCTATACAAACCCTATGGCTATCTCAGCCAATTCACCAAAGAAATGCCCGAGCACCTGACTTTGGCAGATTTGGGTAAAAAATTTCCGAAGGATGCCTATCCGGTCGGTCGGCTGGACAAGGATAGTGAAGGCTTGCTGATTGTCACCAATGATAAAAAGCTGAACCACGAATTATTGAATCCGCAAAACCGGCACAAGCGCACATACCTGGCTCAGGTAGAAGGCAATCCGACAAAAGAAGCCTTGCAGGAATTGCGCAAAGGCGTGGAAATCAAAGTGGACGGCAAATTGTACCAAACGCAACCAGCTGAAATGGTGCGCTTGCTTTCCCAGGTGCCTGAGGTTCCCGAACGCAATCCGCCCGTTCGCTATCGCAAGGAAATTCCTGACAGTTGGTTGGAAATTGAATTGCACGAAAGCAAAAACCATCAGGTGCGGAAAATGTGCGCGAAAGTCGGATTTCCCGTTTTAAGACTGATTCGTACCAAAATTGAAAAGCTGGAAATGCGCGATTTGGAGCCAGGCAAGGTACTGGAAATGGAAGGCTCGGTTTTGTATAAATTATTGAAATTGAACGTATAATCTAGGTTTACAAAACTTCAGAAGTTTCGTAAACCTAGAACACTCGTCTATCGCAATTGCTTCAACGCTTCTACTGGATTAATCAATTTACCGGTTTCGCTCGTCGCTTTGGTCGATTTTCCGGTTTTATTTAGAATGTAATAAGCTTGCTCTGCAGTCAAATCCGGTTTGATACTCTTCATAAGCCCCACTAAACCAGCCACATACGGCGTCGCCATAGAAGTACCGTTGAAAGTATTGTATTTGTTGTTGGGAATGGTCGAATAAATGCCCACGCCCGGCGCAGCCACGCCCATTTTGATGTCGGACACATAATTGGAGAACACCGCCCGATTCAGATCACGATCAATTGCGCTCACGCCAATAACGCCCGGCGTATTCACCGGCGAATAATCTTTGGCATTGCGATTGGAATTACCCGCCGCAGCCACTACGATTCCACCGGCTTTCGTAATATAATTTACCGCATCGGTGTAAGCCTTGATTTTAAAGCGATCCGAAAAACCGCCCAACGACATCGAAACCACATCCGCCTTGCGATCTCCCGCTTCCACCATGCCTTTAATAATGCTTTGCTGCGTACCGCTGCCCATCGCATTCAACACTTTGATGCTGGTGACTTCCACAAAACGATTGTCCGTCGAGAAAGACGCCACGCCAATCCCATTGTTACTTACCGCCGCCGCAATGCCCGCACAGTGCGTGCCGTGCCCCACCGGATCATTGTCATATTGATTTTTGGTGGATTTAAAATTTCCTTTCAAATCCTCGTGTTCGCCGTCCACGCCCGTATCCAGAATAGCAATCAACGCTTTACGTTTAGGTTGCAATTTATTGTCATTCAAATGATTGTACAACTTATCCACGCCCATTGCTTCAAAGCCCCACAATTGCGATAAGCCCGGATCATTGATACCAAAGCGATTATTAATTGGCTGCACCGGATTAGTCGGCGTCGGTGAGACATTAATCACCTCGTTTTCTTCGACCCATTCCACCACGCCGGATTTATACAAAGCTTGCTCGATATTGCCTAGCAGATTCAATTTATCATTCGGCACATTGACCACATAATAATTATCTAAATTTGTTTGATCCGCATTTTCAGGATAAAACGCGCGTTCAATGGTCAAGCCGTATTGCTGCAATTCATCGCTCAATTTGTCCAGCGACGCTTTTTCTTTGATTTCCATCAGCAATTCGCCGTTTTCATCTAGTGTCAATTTTTGAGAAAATTCATTGACTCTATCATTCCAAACTTTTTTTCTCAATTCAGTTCTTGCCGCTTCATCAAAAGTCGTTTTCACTTTCGCATTAAAAAACCAAAATAAGCCTGCAGCAAGCAAGAGCGTTCCAATAATGAATACCGTTCTTTTTCGAAGAAAAGCTTGGAAAAGAAATCCTGCGCCACTCATGACCAAAAAGTCACGACATAGAATACTTAATTTAAAAACCAAAGAGGCATCCGACAAAAAGACACTCAGCAAATAAATAACAAAACCAAACCCAAATACTCGCTGCCAAACTAAAGTTTTTTGAGTATGCTTGTGATTAGCGTATATCCACTGAAGCAACCAGCAGGTACTCAGCAAAAATGCAATCGGGTAAAAAGAAGCAATGAAGTCAAACATGAATAATTAAATTTTTATCAAGATACGCAAAACCATTCTTTATATCAACAACTTTAACAAAAAGCGGTTGATTTTTCGGCAAATGATTACAAAAATCAGACGAATATTTGTTTTTTCAACCCTGCTTGGGGTTTAGGCGTTACTAGAAATGTAACTTGTATTACAGTTTTTATTCACAAAGTCTTATAATTTTACAACCAAAATAGAAGCACTAAAATTCTAACAAATAAAGAAAGATGACGGAACGTACACAGTGTCTCATAATTGGCTCAGGACCAGCCGGATACACCGCAGCTATCTACGCTGCTCGTGCGAATATGAAACCGGTTTTATACACCGGACAGCAGATTGGCGGTCAGTTGACGACTACTTCGGACGTAGAAAACTTTCCCGGCTACCCCGATGGCATTATGGGACCCCAAATGATGGAGGATTTTCGCCAGCAGGCGGCGCGTTTTGGTACGGAAATTCATTACGAACGCATTGTCAAGGTTGATTTTTCAGGTCCGGTACACAAAGCCTGGTCGGAAGGCAACAAGGAAATCCATGCCGATACGATTATCATTGCGACGGGTGCGAGTGCGAAGTGGTTGGGTTTAGAATCAGAGCAGCGTTTGTACAACTATGGCGTGTCAGCTTGTGCGGTGTGCGATGGCTTTTTCTATCGTGGCAAAGATGTAGCAGTGGTCGGCGGCGGCGATACGGCAGCGGAAGAGGCGGTTTATCTGGCAAAATTGTGCAAATCTGTGCAATTGCTGGTGCGTCGGGACGAGATGCGGGCATCGAAAATCATGCAGGAGCGCGTGCTAAAAACGCCAAATCTTACCGTACATTGGAACACCGAAGCGGAAGAAATTCTCGGTGAAAAAACCGTCGAAGGCGTTCGCATCAAAAATAACGTGACCGGCGAAGAAAAAATCTTGCCTGTGCAAGGCTTTTTTGTCGCCATTGGTCACAAACCGAATACCGATATTTTCAAAGGCTGGCTCGACATGGATGAGCAGGGCTACATTCTAACTACGCCGGGCACTACGCGTACCAACATTCCAGGCGTTTTCGCAAGTGGCGATGCGCAGGATTACACCTACCGGCAGGCGGTGACCGCCGCAGGCACGGGTTGTATGGCAGCGTTGGATGCGGAGCGCTATCTGGCAGCGATGGAAATTGACGAGATGCCGGTTGAAGCAGCTACGACGGAAGCGGCACAATCCGCATAAAGAAAGCTCACTTTGCAACTAAACGTCTCATCGAATGATACTCGGTGAGACGTTTTTTATTACCTTTGAACCGCTCAAACCAAAACTGCCAAACGTCAAACTTTCAAACGTCAAATTATTTCAATCATGTCAACGACAACTACTACGCGTTTCCGTCCCGGCGTGCTCCACGGCGATGAAGTTACGGAACTGTTCAATTATGCCAATGAAAACAATTTTGCCCTTCCGGCGGTCAACGTCACGGGCACCAATACAGTCAATGCGGTTATTGAAACGGCAAAAGAACTGAATTCTCCCGTCATCATTCAATTTTCCAATGGCGGCTCGGCGTTTTTTGCCGGTAAAGGGCTGTCCAATGCTGACCAGAAAGCAGCCATCGCGGGTGGCATTTCCGGCGCTTTGCACGTGCACCGCATGGCGGAGGCGTACGGCGTGCCGGTGATTTTGCACACGGACCATTGCGCGAAAAACTTACTGCCTTGGGTAGAAGGTTTGCTGGATTTTAGTGAAGATTTTTATGCTAAAAACGGCTACCCGCTCTACAGCTCGCACATGCTGGATTTATCGGAAGAACCATTGCACGAAAACATTGAAATCTGCGTGGAATTCCTGAAGCGGATGGATAAATTGGGTATGACTTTGGAAATCGAACTCGGCGTGACCGGAGGCGAGGAAGACGGTGTGGACAATACGGGCGTTGACAATTCGATGCTTTACACCCAACCGGAAGACGTAGCTTTTGCTTACGAAGAGCTTAGCAAAGTGAGCCAGCGCTTCACTGTTGCAGCGGCGTTTGGCAATGTGCACGGTGTTTACAAACCGGGCAATGTCAAGTTGCAACCGATTATTTTGAAAAATTCGCAGGATTACATTCGCAATAAATTTGGGCTGACCGGCAAAACGCCTGTCAATTTTGTGTTCCACGGCGGCTCCGGCTCCTCCCGCGAGGAAATCCGCGAAGCGATTGAGTACGGCGCGATCAAAATGAACATCGACACCGATATGCAATGGGCATTTTGGGATGGCGTGAAGAATTTTTACAAAGCAAAAGAAGGCTACCTGCAAGCGCAACTCGGCAATCCCGAAGGCGCCGACAAGCCCAACAAAAAATACTACGACCCGCGCGTGTGGCTGCGCGAAGGCGAAAAAACGATGATTGCGCGATTGAAAGAAGCGTTTGAGGATTTGAATTGTGTGAATCGGAATATTTAATACTTAAAATGTAAAGTTTCAGGTTTAAAGATGAATGTTTTTGAACCTGAAACTACATTTATAATGTTATTGATATAAAACATTACATGACTGCCATTATCAAAATAAAAACCGAAGATTTAAATCCTGAATTCGTGCAGGATTTGCAGGAAAAGTATGGCAGCAAAGCAGAATTAGAAATTAGAATCCAGCCGGAATCCTCCGAAATTTTATCCGAAGATCAATTTTGGGAAATCATTTCCTTGCTCGATTGGTCTAAAGAAGGCGACGATGCGGCAGTCATGGAGCCGGTGATTGAAAAATTAGCGGGCTTGCCGATTTCTTTTATTTACCAATTTGCAGATAAATTTTCCGAGAAATTATATCATTTGGATGGCAAAGCTTTCGCCGATGGATATAATAAGTCGGGCAAAGATTATATTTCAGCCGATGATTTTTTATATGCGCGGGTTTGTGTAATTGCCAATGGCAGAGATTTTTATGAAAATATCATAAGTAATCCCGCGGAAATGACAGATTTTACATTTGAAGCGCTTCTTTATGTCGCCTGGGATGCCTACGAACGCAAAACGGGCAAATCATTTGATTATATTCCTGCTTATGATTTTGAATCGTTTAGTAATAAAGCAGCTTGGCAATAATCATGGCACATGGCAACTCTCACCAAAATAAAAAGCCTCATCATTTGTATGAAATCCGAGATAAGCAAGAAGAAGATATTTTTAAATATGGCATCAATGCCGATCCAATAGAAGACGATGGCTTATCAAGCAGATTGCGTAATCAATTGAAATTGATGAATTTAATCGCCGGATGGTTGCGTTTTTTTAGCAATATTTTATTGCGAGACATTCCCGGCAGACAAGAAGCAGAAAATATAGAACGGGAACATATTGATGCTTATGAAAAAAATACGGTAGAAAGCCGCCTGGAAATTTAAAATAATCAATATCGTAGCACAACAGTGCCAGTCTTTTTAGATAATTCTCCAATACGTCTATCTAATTCCATTCTAGCTTTTAAATAATAGGTATATTCTTTTTCATCGCCAATTTTATAGAATTCTTCAATATTCTCTTTTGCTATTTCTCTATAAATGTCTAGTTTTTTTATTTTCAAATACAAAAGCGAACTAAGGGAATCTTTAATATAATTTTTCTCTGGCCTTTTTTGGTTCAATAAAATTCCATGCTTTTTTTCCCAATTTTCACTATATTCGCCATATCGGTTATCATAGGTAAGTAAATTAACTGAAAGTTGACTTATGTTAGGATCTTGATGATGAATAAAATATTGCGGAGTAACAGGCAAATTTTCTTTTAGTAAAAGAGCAATTTCTTCAATTATTTTTTTATATAATTTATTTTCAAAATCGTTTATTATATCTTCAACATTAAATAAAATGTACTCAGCAACAAGCATTTTGTCTTCTTCGTCATATAACTCTCCACCAAAATTAACTAAAATTCTAGCAATATTACTTTCTTGAAATCCATCACCAACTTCGGATTGTTCAGTCTTGACAGGCGGTGGCGGCACGGAGCTATCGGAAACGGACTCGCTGATGCGGCTTTCATCATCAGCCTGAGCGCGGGGGGCGAGTTCTGCTTTTTGCTTTTGTTTCTTGAGTTGCTGTGCAACGACTTTATTTACTTCACTGACTAATATTTGCTCCGCCACATTCATTTGTTGCGCACATTCTTGAATGAAAAACGCCCGTTTTACCGGATCAGGAATTTTGCCAATGCTCGATACAATGTCTTTTACAATGGCAGCGCGCTTCACCGGATCACGCCCGGCATCTTTTAATAATAAGTCTGTTTTGAATGTAATAAAATCTTGTGTTTTCTCATTCAAATACAATCTAAATTCCTCAGCGCCAGCTTTTTCTAAATAAGAATCAGGGTCTTCGCCATCTGGCAATAACACGACTTTCACGTTTAAATCCTGCTCTAGCACCATATCCAAGCCACGTAGCGCCGCTTTGATGCCTGCAAAATCCCCATCGTATAAAATTTTTACATTCGGCGTATAACGCTTAATTATACCGATCTGCTCTACCGTAAGTGAAGTACCAGAAGACGCTACAACATTCTCAATACCAGCTTGATGCAAAGATATTACATCCGTATAACCTTCTACTAAAATACATTCATCGCGCTGCTGGATGGCTTTTTTGGCAAAAAAAGCGCCGTATAATGTTTTGCTTTTATTATAAATTTCGGTCTCCGGTGAGTTAATATATTTCGGTGCTTTTACATTTTTTTGTAATATTCGACCTGCAAAAGCCACCACTTTGCCCGCCAGATTATGAATCGGAAACATAACACGGTCGCGAAAAAAATCATTATCATATTGCGAAACCAAGCCCACTTTACGCAATAATTCAATATGATGTCCGTCATGTATCGCTTTTAATACAAAGGCATCGCGCTTTTCAGGCGCATAGCCCAAGCCAAATTTGTCAATGGTTTCCAGCCGAAATCCACGTTGTTTAAAATAACTCAATCCCACGCTCTTACCCCGATCAGTTTCTAGCATTTGCTCCTGATAAAATTTCTTGGCGTATTCATTCACAATAAACAGACTATCAGCGAGTTGTCGCTCCCGAATGGCTTCCTGCGAAGTGACGGTTTCTTCTAGTTCAATATTATATTTTTCCGCTAAATAACGAATCGCTTCCGGGAAGGTCAGCTGTTCATGTTCCATGATAAACTGCACGGCATTGCCGCCTTTGCCGCAGCCAAAGCATTTGAAAATATTCTTCGTCGGCGAAACATTAAACGATGGCGTTTTTTCATTATGAAAAGGACAAAGCCCAATCATGTTGACGCCCCGCCGCCGCAGAGTGACAAATTCGCCGATCACGTCCTCAATTTTTACCGTGTCGATTACTTCTTGTATGCTTTTTTGGGAGATCAACTCTTCGTTTTCATTTTTTGATATTCCCCGATAAGTATTTGATTTTTAATAACTTGTAAGGATTTTGCATCCATTTTTTCAAAATTTTCTTTTAATTTTATGCCACGAAGTTGCGCTTCAGTTTCAATTTCGTTGATAATTGCCTGCTGCTCCCGCTTTTTTTGCATTGCTTCCTGAGCCTTTTTATCAACCGGAAGAATGGTATTAACACTTGTATTTACTGGACTTTCAACTAAAACGTTTGTTTTGCTGCCTTTGCAATAATAAACCATTCGTTTATTTACATCACTTGTCAAATTTTTTACTAGCACCAATTCTTCTTCCGATATTTTATAAATGGTATAAGCGCCGCCGATTTTATTATCCTGGTTCTTTTCACTTTGTTCCTGGATATTTAATTGTAAAATACGCTTCTTTTCCAAAGTCCAGATGCCCATGAAACTCCGATTGCCCAGGGTGCCATTGAATTTTCCATCCGACAAAAATTTGAACGCCCCAAAGCTGCCAGCATACGCAGAAGCCTCATTTTTATTGACTTGGTATTGTTTATACGTCGTCCAGGTTTTGGCGGTAAGCAGCGGTAAAGTCTTCTTACTCAATGCAATACCTTTTTGTTCTTTCCATTGAAAGGGCACTACCTGCTGGCTATAAGCATGTAATAAACAACTAAATAAAATAAAGGAGATTAAAGTTGTCTTTTTCATGGGAAAATTAAAATTATTGATTTATAATTTTATTAAAATTTTAATCTATTTTTTAACAAAAAAAAGAAACAAAATAACGCTTTTTTAATAAACGTAACGATTAGAAAATTTGTCTTATTATTAAACAAGGCGAATCATCAATTTTTACAAAGATGTAATAATGGGTGTTCTCATAGGGTCTGCTACCCTGCCGATTTATGATGTGCGCAGGGTAGTTTTTTATTGCTTAAAGATAAAAAACTCTGCCGATTTTGGGGTAAACTGCACGGATAAAGCTTCATTGGGTTTCTTTGTCATTTGAATGGGTAAAGTATGTTTGCCTTCGCTGAGTGGTACTTTTTTCAAATCAATTTCCACGCTGAAATCACTGGTATCAATATTATTATAATGACTCAACCCAATGGTGCAGGTCACTTTTACTTTTTCGGGAAAATATTTCAAACTATCGGGAGCATTGCGTACTTGGAGCGGAATGAACAAGGCTTTTTCCGTGACTTGCTCCATTTGAATGGAAACACGCACATTTTTGGTACTCAGTTGTAGCTCTGGTGATGCCGCTACCAACGGAATCTGTTTGGTAATGTTGGACTTGACTTCCTCAATGCGCAAGGGAACAGTCTCCCATTTTGTAATCGGCTCCACCAGAGAAATCGGACCATTAATTTGCACGCTGTCAGGCTTCAACTGAATGGGACCTTGTCGGATGTAACCGGGTACAATTTGTAGGGAATCGTTGAGTACGATGGGTACTTTTTTACTCAACCCCTCCTCCAGACTCACTTGGATGGGATCATAACTGTTTTCCAGAATGCGAATGCTGTTGAAGGTAATTTTACGCTCGATTCGTTTGCGAAGCGCCGCTTGCGATAGCTCCAATTGATTTTCATCTTGAAGTTGCAGCATGACCTCCAAGCGAGGATGCAGGAGGTAATCAAACATAAGTTCCCAGCCCCTGCCCGCTATCTGGACATCCAGGCGGGACGGCGGACTGCTGGCAAATGTCTTCCCGTTGGGCACTTCATATTCTAAATGTACTGTTTTTCGAGCAGGATAATCCCTCGACAACTTAACTAAAAGCCAGAAAATCAGCGCAATACCCAAACAAACAAAAAAGATAACCCTATCCTCCTTCGGAAGTAGTTTGATCGTCTGATTTCCGATCTTTATCGTCTGTTGGCTTATTTTTAGCTGCATAAGTTGACTCCGTCAGTTCTTTAGAAATGGCGCTTTTCGTCACCCGAATAAAAGTTTTCGGACTCACTTCCAACGTCACAATATCGCCGTCCATTTTAGTAATTTTTCCCAACATGCCGCTGGCAGTCACCACTTCGTCGCCGCGATCCAAATTATCCATAAAAGTGCGCTGCTCGCGCTGCCGTTTCATCTGTGGTCGAATCATAAACAACCAGAAGATCACCAGCATAGCACCGAAGAAAAGTAAGTTGATCGTGCCTGCTCCACCTGCCTGCAACAGTAAAATGCTTAACAACTGCATATTTTAATTTTGATTAGGTTTTTCGTTTAAAATAATTTGCAAAATTAGCTTTTCGGATGAACATAGCCCTGCAAAAGTACAATTGTTTTTGAAGGATAAGTATTGGCAGTAATGGTAACCAATTTGTGTTGTTCATTCACCTTTCCCGTCGTATTAAATCGTACTTTTATTTTCCCTTTTTTGCCGGGTTCAACCGGTTTTTCCGACCATTCGGGCACTGTGCAGCCACACGTAGAGCGCGCGTCGCTGATAAGGAGCGGTACTTTTCCGGTATTTGTAAATTCAAACGTGTGCTCGACAACTTTACCCTCTTTCACCTCGCCGAATTGGTATTCTATGCTTGAAAAGGTCATTTTTGCAACATTAACCGTATCAACAGGTCCTTCAGCAGTTGCAGGATTGCGAATGATTTCCGCTACCCCACCCTTCGGGTTAATTTCTTCCAGACGTTTGCTGTTGTTTTTTTTTGTTTGGCAAGCCGCCAATAGCAAAAAGGACACGAGGGACAATAAAAAATATCTTTTCATAAAAATGTGGCTGCTTTTTTTAAAATACGTACCTGCAAAAGTAGCGCATTTCTTTTTAAAAGAAAACCAAATTATTTTGTGGATTGTTGTGACAGGGTTTTTAGAAAGGAGGATTGAAGCATCCCATTTAATTATTCAAAATCATTTCAATAAAAAATATATTTTTCGCCGTGAAGCTCCAACATCCCCCATTTTTCACAAAGACGCTTCGCGTGATTTTTGTAAAAAAGTCGTTGAAAGTCTTGATTTTATTTGTGACTGACAAATTACAACACATGCGAATTTTTCTAATTGGATTTATGGGAAGCGGCAAAAGCCATGTCGGAAGGGAACTGGCAGAACGCCTTGGATTACAATTTATCGATTTAGACGAATGGATTGAAAATCAACAAGAACGAACCATCGCTGCAATTTTTGCGGCAGAAGGAGAGACATCTTTTCGGGCATTGGAACAAAAGGCTTTGCACGATATGGCAGCACTAGCACAGGTTTTAATCGCCACCGGCGGCGGTACGCCTTGCTTTTTTGATAATATGACATGGATGAATCAGCATGGCATTACCATTTACCTGCAAACACCCGTTCCTGTTTTGGTGCAACGCTTACTGCCACAACGCGAGAAACGCCCGCTCCTCCAGCACTTGCAAGCGGAGGAATTGACAACTTTTATTCAAAATAAATTAGCAGAACGAGTGCCCTTTTACGAACAAGCACAGGTCATTTATCAAATCACTTCGGTGCATGAAAATGTAGCCGAACGTCTTTCAGAACAGCTTTCTACCATTATTGGACATTAGCATACGAGTGAATGTTAGATAAAATTAAAATAGCGGGTATTGACTATGGCAGCAAATATGCGGGTACCACAGTGATCGCTTATTATAATGAACTAAATGAAATTACCTTTTTCTCGAGTTCTAAAAAAGGAGATGCGGATCGTTTGATACTAGATTGGGCGACAAGGTTTCAGCCGGACTCTATTTTTCTAGATGCGCCTTTATCGCTGCCTGGTATTTACCAAAATTTAGCTGGTTGTTCCGATTATTTTTATCGAGCTGCTGATAAAGCCGTGCGGGCAATGTCCCCAATGTTTTTAGGAGGGCTAACAGCTCGCGCCATCCAATTAAAGGCTGATTTACAAACACTTGGGATTCAAACGATTGAAGTTTATCCTGGATATTTAGCTAAAATTTTAAAACTGGATAAAACATTATACAAAAAAGAAAAAGATCATATTTCCACCTTATTACCGGAATTGAATGCGTATTTTTCAACGTTCGTTTCTCCATCAAACACACAGATTTTCAATCTGTTATCTCATCAGGTGCTTACCTGGCATCATTTCGATGCAGCATTGGCGTTGCTAAGTGGATGGCGTTACCTGCATGAGCAGCATCTTACTTTTGGCGATGGAAAGGAAGGTTTAATTATCGTTTAATATAAGTCTTTATTATCTTTGGCAAATTTTACAGCTTTTTTATTCATTGCAAAATGATTTGACCTTCCTCATGGCGCACAAAATCACCGTCCCTTTTTTGGTATTTCGCGTTCATTTTCAAACTGGCGAACAACTCTTACTGCCGCTTTTGGATAAATCGGTGGTGCGTATTGGGCAATCTTTTGAAATTCTGTCAGGTAAATATGCTGAAGTTTTACAACATAAATTGCTAAATAAAGGTAAGCTACAATCTTTTCTTCAGGAGTACAGTGCCCCTGATTTTGAAGCAGGTACTTTAAAAATGGCATTTCCAAAGTCGAAAGATGATTTTACATATCCAGCATTTGAATTGGAATTTGATTATTTTTATTGCAATACGGCGGCTGGAACGCGCGGCATCGTTCCGATTTTAGGCATTGAAGCCTTCGCAGCGCCCGATGCTGATATTGGGGCACACTTGGAAGAAGCCATTCGCATTGAGTTTTCACGAAAAAAACGCTTATCGGCTTTGCAGGAAGTGGTTTCTACCATTTGGTTTGACCGCGTCCAGTTGCTACGAGACAACCTAGACCTCAAAGCGCTCTCGCCGGGCGAAATTGAACAAATTGAAAAAGAAGGCAACCAATCCATTCTGAACCAGGCGGCACAAGCGCTCGACCTCCACAAACAAGTGCTGTATGGCATGGAAAATGAGTTGGATCAGCTCGTTCGGGCATTTAAAAACCGATTCAACAGAAGCGTTTTGTTGGTGGGTCCTTCTGGCGTTGGCAAAACAACTTTGGTGTGGGAATTGGCTCGACTATTGAAAAAAGAACAACGAAAAGGTCGGATTTGGGAAACCACTGCTTCGCTGCTTATCAAAGAATTGACGGGCGATACTGGCGCTTGGGAAAACAATGCGGCGCTGTTTGTAAAAGAATTGACGGGTGGCGAAGAAATTTTGTTTGTGCGAAACTTAATGGAATTGTTTGAAGTTGGGCAATACAGTGGCAATGACGTGAGTATCGCCGATTTTTTACGCAACTCGATTAGCCGCGGAGAAGTGATGCTTCTTTCAGAATGCACAGACGAAGAATTGGCACGCATTGAAATAAAAAGTGCTAACTTTCTATCTCATTTTCAAATTATTAGAATTCAAGAACCCAAAACCAACCTGGAAAATATCATTTTAAAAAAAGTAAAAGATATAGCTTCGGGCAGAGAAGTTGAAATCAGCGATGATGCCATTCAGGAGGTCATTCGCCTGCACCGGCGCTTCATGCCTTACGCGGGCATGCCGGGGCGACCGATTCGCTTTTTGGAAAGTATGTTGTTGAATAAAACGGCTCAGCATAAGGAGCAGCGCCTGGCAATTGATCGCTCAGAAGTGATTCGGCATTTTTGCGAAGAAGCTGGTATGCCCGTTTTTATGGTTGATCCGGCGGTGCCAATGGATGTCAAGCAAGTCAAAACCCAATTTTACAGCCACATTTTTGGACAAGAACAAGCGGTTGAAAGTGTTGTAAATGTATTGACTTCGGTAAAAGCTGCCCTTGCGCGCGCGGGCAAGCCGATTGCGTCTTTTTTGTTCGCTGGTCCTACGGGTGTTGGCAAAACCGAGCTAGCAAAGGTATTGGCGCAGTTCATGTTTGGCAATCGCCAAAAAATGGTGCGCTTCGACATGAGCGAATTTTCCGATCCTTACACGGCGTTGCGACTCATCGGCACCGATTATCACTCGGATGGGTTGCTGACGTCGGCGGTGCGGCGCGAGCCGTTTTGCGTTTTGCTTTTTGATGAAATTGAAAAAGCAAGTTCTACTTTTTATGACCTTTTGTTACAAATTTTAAGTGAAGGACGCCTGACCGACAATCGAGGCAAAGTGGTGAATTTTTGTAGCACCATTATTATTATGACATCCAATATTGGCGCGGATTCGCTGCAAGGCAACCGCATCGGTTGGACCAGCAAAACCAATACGCAAGATGTAACCAATCATTTTATCAATGCGGTGCAACGACATTTCCGTCCAGAATTGTACAATCGTATTGATGAAGTCATTCCTTTTGCGCCGCTCGATGCAATTACAATCCGATTTGTGGTAGAACGAGAAATGCAGCTTTTCCGGCAGCGGGAAGGCGTGCGATTCCGACGGATGGATTTATTTATCAGCCCTAAAGTTTTTGATTTTATTGGTGAAAAAGGCTATCATCCCAAATATGGTGCACGGCATTTGCAGCGGGTTATCCGCGAAGAATTGGTGGTGCCGCTAGCTAAAACCATTAACGCCTATGACCCTGACGATCAGCTACTTGTAACAATTAATACCAATGACAAAGGATTAGACATTAGCATTCAGGATGATCCGTTGGGTTTGGATTTGTTGTTTGAAGAACTCGAAAAAATGAGCCTTAGTAATCAGGCGAGCGCCTTGCGTCGGCAAATAGCGAATTTGCAAGATGGACATATGTTCGGGCGGTTATTGGTGGATTTGGATAGGTTGGAAATGGAAAAAAAGAAAAAAAACTTTTGGCAGAATGTTATAAAGGTGAATCAATACACGGAATTTTTACAAATTAAAAGCAAAATTGAAGCATTAAAAGAAAGAATTGATACCCTGGAAATGGCGTTTGGATTGAGCAGTCTGGGGCAGCAAGCATACAATCCTCAATTGGCAGAAGCACTCGACCACTGGAAAGATGAATTATATCAACTAAAAATACAATTGTACAGCGCTCTGACACCGCAGGAAAATGTCTGTTTTTTGGGTGTTTATGGCATTGCTTTGGCACCAATCAGCGAATTTTATGAATCCATTTTTAACAAAAAGCAATATACATATACTGCTCAAAGCGTATGGTTTAGAGAGGAATTTTACAATGAAGCCGTGAATGCGAATGATGAAAATAACAATAACATTGAAAATTGGGAAAAGCGGGAGGAATACATCAAACTGGACGTTGGTGAGGACACGCAATGGTTTGAGCATCCAGAACAACGCGGCGATAAACTGTACGGCATTGAATTCACGATATTTGGAGCGGGTGCGTACGCTTTTTTAAAAGAAGAAGCTGGCATTCACCGGTGGAAATTATCAGAACAAAGCGACCATCTCTATGCCGTGGTGGTGCAAAGCGAATTATTTTCTACCCCCAAGAATGTGCATCGCCGTGACTTTTACACAGCGCCCGCACGCCGTATTTATGAACCTCCGACACTTCGGGATTTCTTGTTTCGCCTTCAGCGCGATGTGAGCCGCACAGCATTTGTGGAGGTCATTCTCCATCAGTTGGAGGATTATTTTATAGATCATTTAGAACAATCTTTGTATTAACTTCAACTATATATTCTTCATAAAATTATTAAATGAGCGCTGAATATCGACGGTGTTGGCATAATAAAAAGACCTATCGCTGCATAAAAGCCCGATGTCGTCCTTAAAACATCAAGTGACGGCGTCAAAATATCAAGTGTCGTCCTAAAAAAATAAAGTGACGGCGTCGAAATATCAAGTAACGGCTTTGCAGGGTGTGGTGACGGGGCAAAACACCCCGCTCACCGCCTCGAAAAGGGCAGTGCCAAGGTTAAAAACAGGGATGTTGGGCTTCATTTGTATGGTGTTAATGTCAACACATGATATTTTAAGGACGTCACATGATATTTCAAAGCCAGCACCTTACATTTCAATCCCATCACATGATATTTTTAAGCCGACACTTCAAATTTTTAAGCCAGCACGAGTGATTTCAATGCCGCCACCAGCGATTGCAATCTCGTCATGGGAGATTTCAAAGTCAACACCTTCCACTTCAATCTCGTCACTTCGTATCTTTAAGCCAACACGACCTATTTGCAGCCCTCCTTAGCCGCCCGTTACGAAACTTTCAAAGTTTTGTAAACGTAAAACGCTAAAATTATTTTCCCTAACAACATACGCGCTTTTGTCCCTTCTTTTTTAAACCCTACCTTTACTACAAGTTTTCGACGACCTATTAAGACGAACAAATTATTCTCATGAAAAAGACCCTACTTGCCCTGTTTGCCTGGTGCTTTGCATTTAGTATTGCCCAAGCAGCTACCTTTACTGTTACCAAAACAGCCGATACCAACGATGGGGTATGCGACGGCGATTGCTCCCTGCGCGAAGCCATCGCTGCCGCTGAAGCCAATGCTGGTCCCGATGTCATTGATTTCAGCAATTTAATTACCCAACCCATTATCATTTCCAGCCCATTTTTGGTGATTACCACCGACATGACCATTGATGGTTCTCGTGCGACTAATCTGACCATCAGCGGCGGCGGCAATTCCCGTATCTTCTGGATCCAAAACGGCACAATCACCATCCAAAACCTCACCCTTGCCAACGGCTACGCCAAAGGCGGTGATTCAGATACTGGTGGTGGAGGTATGGGCGCTGGGGCTGCTATCTTTATGCACGAGGGTAAAGAAGGCGGTACCGGTAGCATAGACCTGCGCCTCATCAACGTAACCCCTTAAAAATAATCAGGCGATTGGCGGGGATGTTAATAATAATGCTCTTAATCCCGGCGGCGGCGGCATGGGTGGTAATGGTGGTTCTGGTGGTGGCGGTGTACTTGGCAACGGAGATAATAGTGGCGGAAGTGTGACCAATGCCAGTGGAGGCACCCCTGGCAATAATGGAGGCATCCTTATTTTTGGAAATGGTGGAGGTTTGAGTGTTGGTGCCAATGGCGGCAGTGGCGGTTTTGGGGGTGGCGGAGGATTAGGTGTTGGCAGTAATG
>CAZFBN010000059.1:4810-30575 GCA_964517145.1 uncultured Saprospiraceae bacterium | reverse complement strand
CGTTGTAGCGTTTGCGTCACGGTGTGCACATCGGCACCATCGAAGTAAATAATGCTGTTTTTCCAAGCGTAGGGCGCGTCGGTTGCGAAAGCGCCGGTAGCATACGAATCATCTTTTTTACTAAAAGCGACCTGCGCACCAGGTGTCAATTCAATGTATTCGGTGACAGTATCAGCTTCGGATTGTATTTCCACCTGTACTTTCCCTTCTACCAAAGCCACCTGAATGTGATCGTCCGAAGTGTAAGCTTGAACGTTGAAAGAAGTACCGAGTACCCTCGTTTGTATTTGATCTGCCTTTACAATAAAAGGATGCTGCGCGTCTTTTTTTACTTCAAAAAACGCCTCACCTTCCAGCTCCACCAATCGCACACTATCCCGAAAAGCAGAAGGAAAAGTCAGTTTACTTTTATGATTTAACCACACGCGGGAGCCATCTGGCAGATTAACCTTTTGAATCTGATTGATTTGAGTGTTTTCAACGATCCGCATACCTGGAGTTTGATTATTAGCAAAATTGCGCCAAAGTAGCATCAACAATATGAGCACTGCCGCCGCACTTGCCCAGCGGTACACCAGTTTGATAACTTTTGCTGGTTTTAGAGTGATGGATTCAGGAATATGAATATTTTGTTCAATCTTTTTCCAGATGGCGTCTTGTTGCGCTTCATCAAGTGAATGATTCAGCTTTGCCAGGTCTTCGTCTAAAAAAGATGTTACCTGTGTTTCGTTTTGAAACAGTTCCTTTAAGCGCCGAATCTCTTCGGGGGTACATTGATTATTTTTCAATTTTTGTAGTAAGCGTTCCAACTCCTCCATTAAAATATTTTTTGGAGTGAAGACGGAAGGTGGAGCCAAAACCTCTATTCCGGCAGGTAAATAAATTGTTACCTCTATATTAAATAAACGTAAGCAAAAAGACACTAATAATTTTGTCTAACCACAAAGTCGCAAAGGCTTTACAAATACACAGGAGCTTCATTTGTGTGCTTGTTGCAAAAAAATGATGAACCTTTGTGGCTGCTGAATTTTTTTTTGAACAACTTTTGTGGTATAAAAAAATTCTCAACCAGGCTGAGCCATCAATTGTTGTAACACCAAATTAATATTTGTCATGCAGCATTTCGATTTAGTTATCATCGGCGGTGGACCCACGGGCTTGAATTGTGCCATTTCTGCCAAAAAAGCGGGTTTGAATTACATCGTGCTCGAAAAAGGTGTGCTGGTCAATTCTATTTACCATTTTCCGATAAATATGACGTTTTTTTCTACTTCGCGTTTGTTGGAAATTGGCGACACGCCCTTCATTTCACATGCCGAAAAACCCACGCGCCGCGAGGCTTTGGAGTATTATCGCCGCATTACCGATAGCTGGAATTTGAATGTAAAATTATACGAAGAAGTGCAAAATATGCATCAAGTAGGGGAGGAGTATGTAATAAAAACAGCAAAAAGTGAATATCAGGCACCGTCTATTATCATAGCAACGGGCTTTTATGATACGCCTCGCTTTATGAATGTGCCTGGTGAGGATTTGCCAAAGGTGAAACATTATTATGACGATGCACACGTATATATGAGTCAAAAAGTGCTGGTGATCGGCGCTGCCAACTCTGCCTGCGATGTGGCGCTCGAAACCTGGCAAAAAGGAGCCGATGTGACGATGGCGATTCGGGAAAATGAAATTTATCCGAAGGTAAAATACTGGATTCGTCCGAATATTGAAAACCGCATCAAAGAAGGCAGTATTAAAGCTTATTTTAATACCATTGTGAAAGAAATTAGTCCCAAGGAAGTCGTATTGCAAGGACCTGACGGCGAATTTACGATGGAAAATGATTTTGTGCTGGCGATGACTGGTTACCAACCCAATTATAAATTTTTAGACGCATTAGGCATTGATATTCCGAAAGAAGAGCCACGCATTCCGATTCATGATCCAGTTACATTAGAAACCTCCCTGCCACGGGTGTACCTCGCGGGCGTCGTATGTGCAGGTATGGAAACGAATCGCCTTTTTATTGAAAATACCCGCGATCACGGCGAAGTCATTATCCAAGATTTATTAAAAAAACTAGAAATGTCTATTGCGTAAATTTCCAACCGCTTATACCAGATCAAACAAGTCTGTAACCCCAGGTGTGCGGGCAACATTGAATCCCTCGGCGAATTCAAAACCGGCGGCTCTGCCATAACTTCTTGCCTTTGCCCGCAAAAAATCAACAAAATCTTTACCCGAAATCGGCGAATTTAATTCATTCGCAAACTCTTTAGCCTCTGGCATATAAAATTGCGAGCGAAACGCCAGCACCAGTTCCAGTTTTTTATCCATATAAGGTGTAATATCTACTACAAAATCCGGTTTCAAATTATGATCCTGAATGTAATGATACACCGCTTTGGGACGCCAGCGCTCCTGCACATTCCCCTGTTCATCCTTGGTTTCAATTTTCACCAAACCCGCATAAAAACAAGCATCTGCAACGAGTTTTGCGCCTTTTCCATGGTCAGGATGCCGGTCTGACAATGCATTTGCCAACACAATATCCGGCTGACACCAGCGTATCACTTCAATTATTTTTGTAATGTTATGTTTGTCATATGCAAAAAATCCATCTGGCATTTCCAGGTTTTTGCGAAAAGCAGCTCCCATCAAATGCGCCGCGTGGGCAGCTTCCTGGTCTCGAATCTCTGCGGTGCCGCGCGTACCAAGCTCACCACGGGTAAGGTCGAGCAGCCCCACTGTTTTTCCTTGCTCCAAATGCCGCAGTAAAGTACCACTACAGCTCAATTCTACATCATCGGGGTGCGCGCCAATCGCCAAAATATCAACTTTCATTTTTTATATTGACTAAGTAAATTAGGGAAACAAAGGTAGCAACATTTGAGCAGCATGGAAGTTTTATTTACAAAGCATTCTACAAAATTTTAATTCAATCTTTTTTTATCGCAACTGGCAAGCCCCTGCCGCCGGTTCTAATTGATCCACAATCACTTCCTGTCCATTTTTGTGAAATTCGCCGGTCAAAATATTATAATCTTCAAATGGCAACTCCCGATTATACGGGGTTGGCAAACGATCTCCGGCAAACGCTGCAAAATCAGCCGCAATGCGGAAAGTTGCGTAAAACCGATTGTCATCTTGCCGGTAGATGCCCGTGGCGCGGCGAATGAGCGGATTGGTCAAGCCCTGTACGTAGGTGTCTTGTTGACGAAAAATGGAACCCGGCACCGGAAATTCAAACGGCACATTGCGCAACACAAATTCCACGGCATTATCCTCGTCGCTCACCGCCTGAATGTTGATGTTCGGGCAGTCGTAATTGGCTTGGGCTTTCGGCGGTGCCTGGGTATTCAGGTTGTGCCCCTGACAAATGCAGATCATTTCCGGTGTCGCAAAAGCTGCCACTAAACCAAACTGCGGCATAATGACGGTGCTGCTTTCGTTCAATCCAAGGGGAAAAGGCATCTGCGGTCCGGCGGGCATTTGTAAATTGATCACATTATTTTGATAAGTATAGGTGCCGTCAAAAGCGTAATCGTCGTACGTGTCGGTGGTAAAAAGCACTTGCAAGGTGTTGTCAGATTTGAATAAAAAATACCAGTCGAGCTGCGAATTCAGACGTCCACAGTGGTAGAGCGCATCAAACGGGCGATTGGGCGTGAACGGAAAGCGCTTTTCGATGTCTGCCATTAGTTGTTTTTCCTGAGTGCCCACGCCGGGTTGAGTTTCTTCGCCGTTTTTAGTACAAGCAAATAAAAATAGGCTCAAGCTTGTAATAAAAATGATTTTTATGATGTTGTTTTTCATGTATTTTAAATTTTTTATTAACAAAATGGCTTATTCCTTTATATTCATTAAGCTAATCTTATCCGATTCAAAAGAATCCAAATCTGGTTTGCCAAATTGGAAAAAGCTGTTTTCAAAATCCATTTGTAGCGTAGCGGACGATTCATAGAAGCGTGTTTTGCCTAAAAAAGCCGCGTTGCGGAACTCACCGTGTTCAAACCGGACGTTATTAAAATCTGCGCCTTTGGCAAAATAAGCCTGGTTGAAATTACTTTGGTCGTTGAACCACGTGTAATTAAAAAAACAGTTTTGTTGACAATGCAGCAGCGAAAAATCGGCGTAGCCCTGAAATTTGGCAACATCAAATTGCGTTTCGCCCTGAAAAGTGGTATTTTGAAAATAAGCCGTTTTGTCAAATGCTGCTTCTAAAAAATTGGCTTTTTGGTGAAAAAAAGCATTCTGAAAGTGCGATTCATCATAAAAATTGCAGCCCCGGAAATATACATTGCTGTGAAATTGAGCTTCCTCAAAATTGGCTTTGGCAAAAAATTTGGACTGACTAAAATCGACAATTCCCAAAATCTGGGCACCCCGAAAAGTCACTTCCTCCTGGAATTCGCAGTTCACAAACGAAACATTGCTCAAAAAACTAGCCCGCACCACATGCCCGCTTGCCACCTGCTCAAAAGCAGCCACTTTTCCTTTGAACACACAATTTTTAAAAGTAATAGCAGCGGTGGTTTTGATCTGGGAAATGCTTTGATTCACCGGATTTTGAGAAAGCATTTTGATGAAATCTAAATCATTCTCAAACGTTTGCCCTTCGATCAGGATATCCTTGCCAGACTGGAGCAACTGCCGGATAGTTTCATTTTTCGGTTTTTGGACTTTTTGAGCCACACAGGCGCCCAACAAAACAAGTCCGAAAATGATGAGGTATTTCATAGCTGTTTTATTTTAATATGAAAGCAAAAGAGGCTAATAAGATATAATTGAAGTAATTTTGTTTACGATTATTCATATTAGCCACTTTTTACCAAAATTGTTAATTGTAAAGACTGCTTTATTTACCTGTCTGGAAATTTTTACCACTACGCTGCATGTATTCATTTACTTTATTTTGCAAATTGCCGTTATTTTTTTCCGACTTGATATAACCCAATACCTCTTCCGGCGTGTAAGCATTCGGATTGCGCGGTTTGACGGCAGTCTGGTAAGGATTTTCCTGTAAGAGCGACGGCTTGGGCGACAGTGGATTTTCAAACTTGAACTTTGCCACTTGAGCGTCTCCCTCTTTCAAACCATAGCCGGAGGTGAACCACTTTGGCATCTGTGTGGTGTAGAATAAATTATTCAATTCATCTTGCTCATTGAAAGCATCACCCGCGTCGGCAACCATCACGAGGTAGTAGTATCCAGTAATCGCAGGCATGTAATACGTGCGCGAAATGCTCTGCCAACCCCAAACCGTATTGGCAAAGTTGCCGCCGGCAGGAATCGTGTAATTGAATACACAGCTGTAATCTTTAGGACAATCAAAGGTGTTGCGCGGTACGGCTGAACTAAATTCATCATAAAACAGCACGCCATAATCATTGGAATTATAAGCGTTGAAATAAATGTAATAATATGACCAATTTGAATTTGGCGTAGCTGCTTGATTTCCAATATTGTACAAATTAAAATCTATTTCACGTTCATTGGGAACGCCGCTTGTCCAATAGGTAGAGAAATCGGAGAAGACCCAAGGTGCCAAATCTACGCCGGTGGTTGGAGGAGCCGGGTCATCGTCGTCGGGCGGATTGACGTCACCACCATCATTTGCTGCAATAAACAAAGGTTTTTCACCATCAAAGCTGGTGCAAAATTCATTCATAAAATAGTTGTAATCTATCCAGATGTAGCCCCGGTCGCCCCACTGGGTACTCCAGGAATTGATCACCCGAAACGCACCGTTCGGACCTTTGTTATCATCGTAGCCGCCTACGACCATGGCGTGGTAAGCGTGTTGCCCGACATTATTGAACGAAGTGCCGGAACTCAATACCTGGTCGCTGTTCCAAGTCATAAAGTTGTCCGCCAGTTTGGCGCCCATGATAACCGGGATGTTATTCGCCAGATTTTGCTTGATGCTTTGAATGCTTGCATCAATTTTGCGCCAGTATTTAATTTTGTTTTGATTGGCTTCTTTCGTCCAGCTTTGCTGTAGATTTGCCTGCGAGCAATCTCCCAAGTTTGTGTAAGGCACGGTTTTCAGAGTAGCTACGCCTCGGTTTTGCATAACATTCAAGGCATAAGAAAAATTGGTACCGTTGCAATCTTCGCCTTTTTCATTGTCGGGAATGGCTACAAACAAATCTTTCGGACTGAATTGATTCGCCGCCGATTTTAAATCATTGGCAGAAAGCCCATTTTCAATACCGTTGATAGCCGTTTTGATGTTATAACCCAACGCCCAGCTTACACAAGTGCCGTAATTGCCCTGGTCGCCAATAGGTGGGAACTTTGTAGTCAAATCGACTGCTACGGGTAAGGGGTCATTGCCAAAGCCAAAATTCGGCGCGACAGGTACGGTTTTCAGATCATCTTCGCCGGTCCAGCCGAGTGCGTAGCTGGTAGTAGTTTGGTTGGGGTCAGGCGTCGGAATTTCTTCTTCCTTCACCGCATCTTTGTTACAAGCTGCTAGGAACAAAACAGCGCTCCAAAGTAGGGTTCTAATAAAAAAATGGAATGTTTTCATATTTTAAAATTTTGGAATTTAAAAATCGGGTATGAAGATCCCAGGGCAATCCATCGGCGCGATGGATTACCACCAGGACTCAAGCGACTATAAAATGCTTAGCTAGAAATCTCGGTAAGCGTGTTGTTAAAAACTAGAGACAGACCAATCTTTGCCGATAATGTAAAAACCATCTTTGCTGCCGCCGCTGCCAGTGTCGGTGTACCAATTGCGGTAGAAGGTGTTGCCGTTGCCGTCGTTGTAAGGACGATTGCGGTTGTTATTGTTATAATTGCTGCCGTTGTTGTTGTAAGCTTGCGCGCGTTGGTTGGCGACTTGTACCACGTTGAGTTGATAAATCCCTGTTTCAGTCATTACATTTCCATAAGCATCCATCAGGTAGCGGGTAGGAGTGATTTTGCCGCCCACAAGTTGTTCCCATTGCAGCCGCTCGGTCGCATTAATTTGTCGTCCGTTGATGTAAATGCCAGTAGTGCCTTTAGAAGCATTGGCTTGCAAGGATCCGCCCAATTGCAAATTAGGCAGCATCACGCCCAATGCCTGTCCACCTTCCAAGCCCCACAAACCGCAGTACGGATCGTACCAGTAGCGTCCTTTCTGTACTTTTGTCTGATAATACTGTTCGAGTAAGTTCAAATAATCAGCCGGTACGTCTTGTCCGTTCACGACCACGCCGGTCGGTTGTTGTGCGCAGCTCAGGAAGCTGGTTGAAATTGCGATGAAAAAGATGATAGCTCGTAACATGATTTAGATTTTTTGTTGTTGTTTGATGCTTCAAAAGTAGGCAGGTTGCAGGAGGGAAGTTTTGGGCTATGTCTCAAAGATTTGACATTATGTTGCAGGCTGAATAAAGGCTTGATTTTTAAAAAGATAGATGGTAAAAAAACTTTTTAGCAGCTTGGAATTGAGCATTAAAATCGCCGATTTGCAATTATGTCGCATTGCCAGTGCAACAATCAGCAATCAACAATTAACAATCATTTTACTCCCTCTGCCCGGTGCAGCAGGTCACTTGGCGGAAAGCCAAATTGCTCACTGAAACTCCTCGAAAAATATGCCAGATTAGGAATGCCGACCTGGAAAGCGACTTCGGAAATATTGCCGGCTCTTTGTTCCAAAAGGCGATAGGCGTGTTGCAGGCGCAAGGTGCGAACAAAAATGGAAGGTGACTGGTCGGTGACGGCACGGATTTTGCGGTGCAATTGGCTACGACTCATGCCTACGGCTCTGCCCAGGTCTTCAATGCTGAAATTTTCATCATCCAAATGCCCCTCTACGATTTCGGCTACTTTTTTCAAAAAAGCATCTTCGGCAGGACTTACAAAATCTGATTTTGGTTCTATTTGACTCAATCCTGCTGCAAATTTCTCCCGCAGCTTTCGCCGTTGTTCAATCAAATTATGCACCACGATTTGCAATTCCTGCGGATCAAACGGCTTGGTCAGGTACGCATCCGCCCCAGTGGACAAGCCCGATAGGCGATCCTGCTGGTCAGAACGCGCGGTGAGAATCACCGCCGGCACGTGGCTCGTGCGTTCGTCGGCTTTCAGCGTGGTGCAAAGGGTCATACCGTCCATTTCGGGCATCATCACATCGGTGAGCACCAGGTCAGGAATGAGTTCCAGCGCTGCGTCCAAGCCTTGCTTGCCATTCACCGCTTCTACGAGTTGATAATCATTTTGCAATTGATGTTTGATATAAGTGCGCAGGTCAGGATTGTCTTCAACGATCAACACAAGCGGTTTTTGAATATTGCGCCGCTGAAAATTTTCACGGGCATCCTCTTCACTAAAATCTTCCACCACCGGCAAAGGCGCTATTTCGGTTGGGACGGTATCGGTTAACAGAAAAGGCAACAAAATCGTGAAACGAGTACCTTTGTTCAATTCACTTTTCACTTCGATGCTACCGCCGTACAATTCTACCAATTCTTTCGTCAGCGCCAAGCCAATGCCGCTGCCGCGCATATCCTGGTCTTCGCGGGGCTGGCTGTAAAAACGTTCAAAAATATGCGGCAACTGTTCTGGCGAAATACCAACGCCTGTATCCGAAACGATCATTTGCGTCAGAACCTGGTTGTCTTTTTGATTCAAAATAGTAAGTTCGAAGTTGACCCTGCCTTTTTCGGGTGTAAATTTGAACGCATTGGAAAGCAGATTGGACAGAATTTTTTCCAGCTTGTCAGAATCGAACAACACAATAATCGGCTGTTCTGGGAAATTTGTTTGGAAAAACAGCTGCTTGCGCATCGCCCAGCTTTCAAAAGAAAAGACAACGGAACGCACAAATTTGGTCAAGTCCGCCGCCTGGGTTTCAAGTTGCATGCCACCGCTTTCCAGCCGCGAGAGATCGAGCAACTGATTGACCAATGCTAGTAATCGTTCGCTGTTGCGAATCATCATTTTTTGATATTCCCGTTCATCACCTTTGAAAGTGCCGTTGTACATTTCGCGCAAAGGGCTGAGTAGGAGCGTCAAAGGCGTGCGAAATTCATGGCTAATGTTGGCAAAAAAATTGGACTTGATCTGGTCTAACTCGCGCAGTTGTTCGGCTTCCGAAGCTTTGAGTTTCAAATTTAGCTCCGCTTGTTGTTGCTTGATTTTCTGACGGTTTTGCAAATAAAAAAACACCCCGGCACCCAGTAACAAAAATCCCAGGGCACCAAAAATCACCAAATTCCTTCGATTGGCTTCCCGTTGCAGTTGCAATTGTTGCTGCGCAATTTGCGCTTCCTTTTTTTGCGTTTCGTACTGAATGCTTAGCTCAGAAATATTTTGCTCATGCCGCAGCATCGTGAGGGAATCCTCCAGCACAAAAAAGGTGTTAATTTCTTCATACGCCCGGCGGTAATCATTTTTAGCCGCATACACTTTCGACAAAAACTGGTGCATGGTAGATTCGCGATCCAGGTCGCCGTATGCCTGGGCGGTTTCCAGCGCTCGCTGCGCAAAAATTATGCTACTATCCAATTGCCCCAATGAAAAATAAAGATCGGCGCGGGCATAAAGATTGTAAAACCGACCTGAGTTGTCTTCGCCAAAACCAACTTGCTCCGCCTCCCGAAAATGTTTCTTGGCATTCGTGAAATCATTTAAATATAAATACGTAGCTGCCAGATTGTTATGAATTTTGGCAATGTTTTTTGTGTAATTATATTTTAAAGCAGCATTTAGTGTTTCCTTGGCATAGTACAACATGGAGTCGGGCTTATTCATTTGTTCGTACAACAGAACGTATTGGTTCATAGCAAAAACGATACTGCCGGGGTCTTGTTTATTCAAGTAATATTGATAAAATCGGTCGAGATATTTTTTTGCATTTTTAAAATCGCCCATTTTTTGGTACAATACATTTATTTCCAATTCGGTATCCACCAACCATTTTTCTTCGTTCTTCGCTCTAAATATCTCCACCGCTTTTGTAAAATATTCCATTGCCTTCGGCTGGTTCTGTTTTTGGCGAGTGGCGATACCCAACTGATAGTAGCTTCTACCTAAAATAATGTCGCGTTTCAATTTTTTAGCAATATCATGCCCACGCTGCGCCCACGCCAAAGCGGAATCCGCTTGAATAAATGTGTATTCATTGGCAATTTGAGTGGACAATTCCCAACGGACAGAATCGTTTTTGGACGCAAAAAAAAGCTGTTGCAGACTATCGAGCGCGGGCTTTTGCGCAATGCTTTGACTAAGCGGAAGCAGCAGCAAGAAAAAAATGTTTTTTAACCATAGACGGGACCACATACGGCATGGGTTTTAGGCATTTTGAGAAGCATAAAATGCCAATAATTCGAATGCTCTCGATTCAAATTTACTAAAAAATGGTAGAAAATAAAACTAGCCGTGCCCTTTTACTAAAAACATTTTTACGCAGGACTTTCAACTTGGGGAACTGCAACTTTTTCACTTCTTAATAATGAATGAATCAAGCCCCTTGCGCAAAATGCCAGCACACGCCCGCCAAATCAATCAGGTGCAACTCTCTGCCATAAGGGTAAACCGAAGGCTCCTTCGCGCGAATATTATATTTACCGGGCAAATCTTTTGCTTGAATTTCCTGCCAAAGCGCATCCAGATCGTCCACTTCGACCCGCACCATCATATTCTCAGCAAAGTGTTCATTATTGTAATGTTGTAAAATAAAGCGACAAGCATAGCGCTGAAAACCGATATAATCGCTTGCTTCCCAGTTGATTGTAAAACCCAGGTCTAAAAAAAATTGCCGCGCCGCCGCAAAATTAGCGCCGGAAGGAATAAAAGGTTCGATGGATTGAAATTTCATGCCTGAGTATTTTTAGTTTGAATATTCCGTTCCTTCTGGCGTATCTGTAACGCTTTCAAAATCAATTCGATAGCCATCCGGATCGGCGAGCGACGTCACCCACATACCATTGCCAACAAAAGGTTTTGAAGGCTCCAACCCGCGCGCTTTCGCTTCCCGATAAATCGTTACGGCATACTCACAAATAAAGCAAATAGAGACGCCTTCACCCAGTTTTTCGGCGGGAATGAACGCGGATTTATATTCTTGCAACATGATGTGCGCCCCGCCCAATTGCAGCAAGCACCAGCGCAGTTTTCCTTCGTCGATCCAATGATCTTTCATTTCAAAACCCAAGCCTTCCCTATAAAATTGGAGCGAAGCTTCCATATTTTTTACATTAAAAAACGGAACAGCTTGTTTTACATTCGTTTTGGTGGTGGTTTCAGGAGTCATATCATATTTGGATTTTGACTATTATTTTAAAATAGAGTTTTAAATTGCTCATAACGCATTTCCCATTGATTCACCATTTGCTCCGAAGTCAGCCAACTCGGCGTTGTTACATACGATTTTACAAACGTAAAGCCCACTTTTGGCAAGGTTTTATTCGGTGCAGGATTGTACGCGCTCGGCTCGCAAAGCACGCGTTTCAACTCAAAATTTTCGAAAAAATAGCGCAAACTCATCCGCACCAACGCTACGCCCGTGCCCTGCTGCCGCAAATCCGAGCGCCATAGATGCAAGTGCATAAATGCCTGCTCCCCAACTATAATATCATTAATATTGCAATGCCCGATGGCTTCGCCATTCACCTCCCAAATCGTCGCAAACGATTGTTTCTCGCGCATTGGCGTATTGAGTTGCTTATTTAGTGCGGCGTGCCACTGCTCGCGGCTCGGCATTTTACTCAAATCCACCCCCATACCCAGTAAAAACGTGGGTTCCGCATTCAACCAATAATCGGCGATGCAGTCAATGTCTTGGGCTTGGAGCGGGCGGACGGAGAGGGTGGGTGGCATTTAGTTTGAATTGATTTAGAAAAATTAACTTTCCAGGATTACCTTGAACTCATCCAGTGTTACAACTCGAATAACTGGAAACTCAATTTGTTTCAGTACATTAAAATCTTTATCATTACTAACTAAATAATCACAATTAGCAGCAAAAGCACAATCGGCAAATTTATCATCGTCAGGGTCGGCAATAATTAGTTTCAGTTGATAGTAAATAATTGTTTGATGCACATTTGGGAGCTCCAATAGCGTACGCAATACTGATTTTGCTACATCAGGATGCCAGTGCTCACTAATTTTTTCTTCATATTCCATTAGGATATCATTGGTGATATACAAATCAAAAGCGCCATTTAGCAACGCTTTATAGAGCCAATGATATTTTGATTTATCAGAAATAGCAACAAGCAAAACATTTGTATTGAGCACTATTTTCATGATAACTCACTGAGCCATTTATCCATATCAGCATCGGTTAATCCCTTTTCTTCCCATACCTGATTGGCTAATTCAATCGATTTTGCTGCATAAAATTTTGCTAATAATGCTTTTAATTCCAATAAATCCGGTTCAGATAAATCGGTAGAAAAGATTTTCAGCAGCTCTAGCTGCACATTTGAGAGGGGAAATAAGGATTGTGTCATGGTTAATCATTTTTCACTAATAAATTATAGATTGCTATTGTATATCATAATAATACACTCGTTTGAAAAATATTCCTCTTGTTTGCTTAAATTTTGATACAAAATAATCGTAACTTCCATCACCTGCCATTAAAGTATCAATCGTACCTTTAGATTCTAAAATTAACTGCACCCTTGGAAAATGTAAACCAAGTATTAACTCTTTTGATACCTCAGCTATTTCTAAAACTGTAGAATCGGGAATTTGTAATTGAAAATGAATGGAATCTTGCCATGTCAATAAATTTTCTACTTTCCATTTTCCAATAATTTTGTTTGAGTTTGTAGGTATATTGTAAAATGATACGGAATTTGGAAGCTTGTCAAAATCCCACCTATCAATAATAGTTCCGTGAAGACTAATGATAGAGCCTGATAAATTCCTAATATATCCTTCAACAAGGATAGTGCAACCGCTAAAAATAAAAGATAAAATTGAGATTATTATTAGAGGTCTCACGTTTACTAAATTGAGATTCGAAATTATAAAATTATTTTACTTAATTATTTCTCAAAACAACTTCCCCTGATTCCCCTTGCCATTTTTCTTTCCATCAAACCTTTACTTACGAAGCAGCCGCGAGCATGGCTTGTTGCTGTGCAACAGACTGTTTGATTTCTTCTAGTGTTTTGGAGAAAAGGGATTCCAAATCTTGAACTTTTAAATCGTAAATACCAGCTATACTATTTATTATGATATTCATAATTTCTGCGTATTCATTCGTGCCTTCATAAGCAGCCTGCGGAATATAAAGATATGTGTCATCATCTGTCTTAATTTCTGGCGATGGTTTCATAGCTATGAACTTATCGTCATTCTTTGCCTCCGTCCAACCTTTCGCTTTTAAAAAAGAAAGAACCGTTCCTGATTTAATATTTTTCATGATAAAATTTTTCAAAGATGGAGTTACAAAAATTTAGTTTTATTACATTTTCAACCGGAATAAAAATCCGCTTAGTTTGGCTATTGGATGCGAATGCGTCTTCCTCTGGGAAATACCAATACGCTAATCCATTGATTTTTAAGCCAAATTCAGTTTTGTCAATACTTTCCGTAATGGTCACCCATTCTTGGGGTTTACCTTTTAGTACAACTAAAACAAAAATGAGCGGTTTTAAACCTTGCTTTTTACGTAAAATGAGATCATTATAATTTTTGGCGCGTAGATCATATTGAATAAATGATTGATTCTCTTTTTCAACGGTTTTTAATCGGCTTTGAAAAGTAGTACATTTAAGCTGGACGTCCACCACGCGTCCCAATTCTATGTATCGTATGCTTCCAGTAAAGTTAACCTCTTTTACCTGAGAAATCAAGAGGTCAATGCCATAATCATACGTAGGAATGGTTAAACGATACCCACTATTGCTAATAATAGAACCTAAATAATGTAAGGACAATTGCTCCTTAATGTGTGCTGAGGTCATTTAGTGAAAATTTATTTTAAAGTTTCAAAACAACTTCCCCTGATCCCCCTTCCCATTTTTCTTTACCTCAAATTCAATGCTATCGCCTGCCTGAAATTTGTCGGGCAATTCTTGTTTTGCAGCGGCAATTTCTTCTTCGGTTAATTCTTTAATGGACGTTAATTTCTGGTCACTCAGGCGATTACCGATTGCTTTCCAACCTTTTACATCCATGAATTCGGCGAGATTCACTTCGCCTTCGATCTTGCGGTTTTTCACTTTCACAGCGTAACGAATGATCGGCGCGGTTTTTGCAGAAACGAAGAGCAGCTTGCTGTCCTTGTGTTCGCTGAGGTAGGAATAGCGCTGACTGAGATTAGTCGTTTCAATTTTAAAGCGCTTCACCATCGTCCAGCCTTTATTACCTTCAAAATGCACGGCATTTATAATGGTTTCGGGATCGTATTTAGCGATATGTAATAATTCATTTACTTCAAAATGCTTGAGCGGATCGGGTTCAAAGAGTTCATACGTGCCATCTTTATACAACGCTACTAAATAATCGCCGGTGTCAAATTCTCCGAGCAGGTTGCCGCGCTCATCGGTATTGAGTTTGCCGGTGATGGGGTCGTACCACCACTGCTGTGCGCCGATGGTGGACTTGCCCGCTTCTTTGAGCGTGATTTTACGAACCGGATATTTTGTTAATACATTACCTTGTGAGGTTCTGCCTTTTATGAGCAATTCACTAAAATCAAAATCAAAGGTTTTAATCTTAGCTTTGCTGCCTGCGGTGAGTTGTACGGTAATAATTTCCGCTTCGCCATTCGGATTCGCAGAAAAATAAAGCGCTTTGGAATTGGGTGAGCCGCTGGTCAGGTCGTATTCGGTACTTCGCGTGATGGCAGTCACATTAAAACGTTTCACATACGAACGCCCGCTTTCGGCGTCCACGTAAGCAAGGTTGTAGGTGGTGCGGTCGTCGCCCTTTTTCCAAACTGCCACGTGAATGACGTCTTTGCCGACAAACACTTTCTCTCCGATGCGGACGACCTGGAATTTCCCGTCGCGCCGGAACACAATAATATCGTCAATATCGGAGCAGTCGGCCACAAATTCATCCTTTTTCAAACCCCAGCCAATGAAGCCTTCTGCGCGATCCACGTACAATTTGGTGTTGTTCGCTGCCACTTCGGTCGCCTGAATCGTGCCAAAAGTAGCAATCGTGGTGCGGCGTTCGCGACCCTTGCCGTATTTTTTTAATAAATTTTCAAAATAAGCGACGGCAAATTCGGTCAAATGCTCCAAATCATGCCGCGTCTGCGCCAATTCTTTTTCCAAATCGGCAATCAACTCGTCTGCTTTGAAGGAATTGAATTTGGAAATGCGCTTGATTTTGATTTCGGTTAATCTTACAATATCGTCCTCCGTAATGTCGCGGAAAAGCTTGAGGCGCGTGTCGTTTGCTTTTGGCTTGTCGCTCGGCGTTACCACATATTTCTTCAAACCCTTATCAATCGTGTCAATTACCGCTTCCCAGGTCTCGCACTCTTCAATTTGGCGGTAAATGCGCTTTTCGATGAAGATTTTTTCCAGACTCGCAAAGAGCCACTTCTCCATCAACTCGTGTTCCTTGATCTCCAACTCCTGCCGCAGCAGTTCCTTGGTATTGTCAGTGGAAATGCGCAGCACTTCCTCGACGGTCAAAAAATGCGGCTTGTTGTCAATAATGACGCAGCAGTTTGGCGAAATCGAAACCTCACAATCGGTGAAGGCGTACAACGCGTCAATCGTCACATCGGGCGAGGTGCCAGGCGCGAGTTCCACCACAATTTCTACGTCTTTGGCGGTGTTGTCGGTGACTTTTTTAATCTTAATCTTACCTTTTTCAGTCGCTTTTACAATGCTATCCTGCAAAGAACTCGTCGTTGTTCCATAAGGAATATCTTTAATGACAAGCGTACTCTTGTCCAACGCTTCAATTTTGGCGCGAATTTTTACCCTGCCGCCACGCTTACCACCTTGATAATCAGAGATATCAATCGAGCCGCCTGTCAAAAAATCCGGAAAAATCTGGACATCTTTGCCTTTTAAAATCTGAATCGAAGCCTTGATTAATTCTATAAAATTGTGCGGTAAAATTTTCGTCGAAAGCCCTACGGCAATGCCTTCCGCGCCTTGCGCCAGGAGCAAGGGGAATTTCATCGGCAAATCAATCGGCTCTTTTTTGCGCCCATCGTAGGTCAATTGCCACTCGGTCGTCTGAGGATTAAATGCAACCTCCAATGCAAATTTTGTCAAACGCCCCTCGATGTAACGCGCCGCCGCCGCCGCGTCGCCCGTGCGCACGTCGCCCCAGTTGCCCTGTGTGTCAATCATCAGCTCCTTCTGCCCCATATTCACCAGCGCATCGCCAATCGCCGCGTCGCCGTGCGGGTGGTACTGCATCGTCTGCCCGATCACATTAGCAATTTTATGGTAGCGCCCGTCGTCCATCTCCTTCATCGCATGCAAAATGCGCCGCTGCACCGGCTTCAAGCCATCGTGCACCGAAGGCACCGCCCGCTCCAGAATCACATACGAGGCATAATCCAAAAAATAATCCTGATACATACCGTTCAGCGTGGTCAGGTGGTCCGTGCCATTGCCATTATCGTTCAAATCCACTTTTTTTATCTTATCGCTCATTGTTATTCAACGTTTCTCGTTTGAGGTTTTTTTATTATTTGTTATTTGGTTAATTGTTATTCGTTATTTTGTTATTTGGGATTGGCGTTGCAAATTCCGCGAAGTTAGCACAAGTCTCGCTCAATCGCAACCTCCCGTGCCAATCAACTGATTTCAGGGTACGAATATACGAAAAAATGATTTTAAAACAAAAAGTTTGTATAATTTTGGAGTTAAAACGAAGAATTACCAAACAGATGAGTCAAATATTGGATGTATAGTTTATTCCTCCTCAGAGAATTTATGCTTTGCAGCCTGAATTTCAACTTGCACTTCGCTGATCAAATTTTCCAGCAACGAATCGGCAATATCATCCTGATCAGATTTGTCATAAATGGACAATAAGTAAACATCACTCGTTGAATCTGTTTCAAAAATCACTGCTTCAACATAAGTAATAACGCGCATCCCGCCGCTTTTACCCTTGCCTTTGCTTTTGACTGCCAACCTTATTTTATAAGTATTTTCCTTAATCAAAATGCCCATATGAGGATTTTCTTCTAATTCATCCGCTAAGGTGAGCAATTCTGATTTCAACGACTGGTATTTTTTCATTAGTCGCTTCGCCTCGCGTTGGAAATTGGGCGTAATAATGACATTAGCTTTCATTCAAAAATGCCTTTAAAGTCAACCGTGGTGCTTTACCTTGCTTCATGTCTTCCACTTCCTGAAAAGCTTTTTTCAAACTCGTTTTTAAAGAAAGGTACGTTCGCCACTCTGCCAATTCCTGCTGTATTTTCTGCCATTCGGCGATGGAAATCAGCACGGCTTGTTTGTTGCCATCGGCATCGGTTACGTATTGAATAGCAGCTTGATTCATCGGGTTTGCTTTAGTCGTTCAACAAGCAATTCTAAAAATTCGTTCGGAAAACGCTCCAATTCCGCGAAGTTAGCACAAGTCTCGCTCAATCGCAACCTCCCGTGCCAATCAACTGATTTTGGAGTACGAATATACGAAAAATTGATTTTAAAACAAAAAGTTTAGCATTTTAGGAACAAAAAGTTGCGAATTGCGGTTGAACTTTTGTTTATATTTTAATATCAATCCAAAATTTTAAAGATGAGCATGACAACCCCTTTTATTGAAAAAATTAAATTGGAATTAGATGAAATCAGGGAATTGCAATTTGATGGTAGTCCTTATCAACTTGAACGGAAGTGCAGTCAAATTCTTGAGTTTATCACAGAACTAATGAATGCTTGTGATGACGAAAACGCTAGAAGGGACTATCTTGATGCAAAATTAGCTTTAGCACATACAATGGATAAAGAAGTACAATATGTATTTTCATTCTATAAGGATAGAAATAAAAAGAATTCTCCAGTTAAAAGAAAACGAGATTACGAGAATGAATTGTCTAAAACAATGAGCTTGTTTAAAATTGATAAATAATCTTAATATTAATCAATAAATGAGTGTTTTTTACGATCTGCCACAAATACACAAAGGCACAAATTTTACACAAAGCTTTCGTGAGACTTAGTGATTTTGTGCCTTGGTGGCGAAATTAGGTGCTTTATCAACTATACTGGTTCGTTTTCATATTAAACAGAATCTTTAATTTTAAACAACTTCAATTTTTAATAAGTTCACTTGAAACACCTGCTGGCATTTTTATTGACGACAAAATAATCTGAAAAACTTGGTAGAATTAGAATTAAAAAAAATTCCATAAAACGACGATACGCTTAATTCCCTGCCTAATGCCTTTAGTCAAGCCGTTGTCTGCCATTTTAAACCAAACGCAACTTTGGCAGTCTAATCAAGGTAAATCCTAATATAAGGAAAAGATATGAATTCGATAAAACTACTTCTTGGAATTTTAATCTTTCTGACTTCTTGCCAAAAAGACGATGAAGCAACGCCGATACCACCTCAACCGATAACTTACACAATGCAATCGTTTAATGGTACAGAAACGGCAAGTTTTGGAACCTTACTTTATAGCGTTTATTACCCGAAAGAATTGACAGGACAAACTAACGTGATTCATGTTTCAAGAGGAGGCAATGGGCTTGGTGATGACAGAGGGCAATTACTACCGTATGTAGAGCGGTATGTTCAAAAAGGATATGTGGTTATTCAGATTGACCACCGTTTCGCAGGTAACAATGTAAATACTATTGCACAATATCGTGGAGAAGAAATAAAATTTATAGCAGAAAAAGTTGCAAACGGCAATTTGAACTATGGCACTTTTACAGGAACAGTGGACGGAAGTAAACAGGGTTTCATAGGACATTCTGGTGGCTGTATGGAAGGGCTTGAAGCTGCTGGTGTTACAATGACACACGGCGATTATTATGTGCCGCAAATCAAAGCAGTTTATGGAATGTCGCCAGCGGGGAATAGTCCAGACCAATTTGGAATCACTTCAAATGGCTTTAATGGTATTGGCACAACTGCAATTTTTGTTATACTGGGAGAACAAGAAAAGGATGTAAATGGCGCAGGAACATTTATGGCAACAAATTGGCGATTGCAAGCCTATGATGGAATGAATACGAATGGACCTCGTTATCATGTATTTGTAAAAGGAACAAATACAACCCATACAGACATTCCAACGGACAATACAGATATTCAAAAATATAATTTGGACAATTCAGAAGCGTTTTTTGATATCTATATAAAAGGGATTGACAGAAAATCTGAAATAGGAAACATATCAACACCACCAAACAACGCAATAGAAAAAGCAAGTAAAGGGTTATAACAAGGTATTTGCAAAGCCAGAAAATATAGGGTTGAATAGCGCTTTATGTTTATTACATTAAGCTAATTTTTTTGTAGCTGGAAAAATAAAATCATAAAGTTATGAAAATAAAAATAAAAAAAGCTTATTTTTCTGCATTATGGGGTTTGATCCTTGTTTTTTTTAACTTCCATTTATCTGCACAAGATAGTATTTATATAAGTCCATCATCTACTACAGAAATTTTTATAAATGGTAATGATTCGCCCCATTACATTGCGATAAACCGAACTATAAATCAACAAAACAAATTATTGCTATTTTTCCCGGGCACAGGTGCATTGACTTCAGAATATACAAAATTTTTGAATACGGCTGCCAATTTAGGAATGCACGCTATCGGACTTTCATATGAAAACGATATTTCGCCTGAATTTTTATGTCTGACTACACCCGATACTACTTGCCATGACAGAGCAAGAAACGAAATCATATTTGGCTGGAATCAACATTCCGTTGTAGATGTAGATGTAAATAACAGTATTTACTACCGAACTGTAAAACTATTGAAATATTTAGATACTGCATATCCTTTGGATAATTGGGGACAGTTTTTAAATTCACAGGACAGCATCATTTGGACTAAAGTGCGCGTAGCAGGCCATTCTCAAGGTGGAAACCACGCCGGATTTATATCAAAACTATTTGCAGTGGATCGGTGCATTATTTTTTCAAGCAGAGACTGGATGGCCTATTATCAGGAACCTGCCAAATGGGTACAAAGAACTGGTTTGACAGATTCATCGGCTTATTTTGGGTTCGTTCATTCGCTGGATGCAAATGCTTATGGTTTAAATGCTGAAATACTTGTTAATTGGTCATATTTAAATATGGATGGTTTCGGAGCTATCGCAAGTGTTGACACATTGACCAGTCCATTTTTAAACCGGCATATGCTTACCTCAAATCTTCCTCAACCTCAAGGAAATACTGTGCAAAATTATTTTCACCGAACAGTAATTGGAAACAATGACACTCCGATGGACAGCAACAATATCCCTATTTATAAGCCTGTTTGGGAATATATGTTGGGAGGCAATACGCTCACATCAATAAACGAGTTTACAGGGTATTCAAATCATTTAGTAAAAATATATCCCAATCCCTCATCTGGGCTGTTTTACATTTTCAATCAAAATGAAAATGAATCTTTTCTGATTAGAATATTTTCATTACATGGAGAATTGATCTATGACAATCGCAATACAAATACAATTGATCTTTCTGAATCTCCTCCAGGAATTTATTTATTATTCATTACAAATGAAGATGGAAAAATGGAATCAGCAAAAATATTTAAATATGAGTAATATAAAACATACAATACACTTTATAAGGATTTCAGTGGTATTCAAGCGTTTTAACCTATTCAAATCTTCTTGTTGGTAAATAATCCTTACGGCACATACACTCGACCGTTGCCCAGCAAGCCGAAGATACATCGAGGCAAATCGAATTTTAAGTGTAATACATTAAACCAAAACAGAATTTTAAATTCTAACATTAAAAAAGTGCTTTATGAAAATAAAAATATTGATTACCTTCATTTTGCTAGATTTAATATTGTTCAGTAAGGTTTCAGCACAATCTTACGAATTTTCAGCTATTACTCAAATACTGGATGACTCGGCTTCGATATATCTCAATCGGATTTATGTGGATGTATATCAAGACGACAGTTTGATTTACCATTATCAGCGGGGTGGGTTACAATGTAATAATGTGCGTCTTGGTCAGGGTTCTGCTACCAAATGGATCAGTGCAGCGATTATGCTCCGTCTGGCAGAGGAGGGCTGGTTGAGTATTGATGATAGTATAGGGACTTACCTTCCGGTATTCACACAAAACGGTAAAGGACACATTACCCTGAGGCAGGCTTATTCTATGTCGAGCGGAGTTTTTAATCCCAGAAACGGTACCGAATACCACCGCGATCCTGCTCTGACGCTCGCTCAGTCAGCAGACAGTATTGCCATGAACGTGGACATTCTATTCCCAACGGGTTCCATGATCGGGTACGATGGCACCATGATGCATGCGTGGGGTAGAGCTATAGAGGTGATTGACAGCATTAACGGCAATAACAGAGACTGGCGAACCATTGCAAAAGAGGAATTTTTTGACTTATTGGATATGGATAGTACAGATTATACCGATTTTTATCCAAACAATCCGACAGTAGCAGGTGGCATTGAAACTACTCCCTGCGATTATCTCAAATTTTTAAGCATGTTGGCTCACAATGGCATTTACAATGGCGACACCATTCTACAACAATCGTCAATAGATGAAATGTTTTTTGACCAAACCAATTCAGCACCAATCTATCATACGTATTGGCCGCATAATCACCCCGATTTTCCGGCAACAGTTGATACAATGCGATACACTTTTGGCGCCTGGTGGACAGAACTGGACAATCTCGGAAACATCATACAAATAACGAGCCCCGGAGCATTCGGGCATTACCCCTTTTATGACAGGTGTCGGAATATCTATGGGACATTTTTCTGCTTCATACCTGCATTACAAGGGGGCGGACTTAAAATGATCCCCTCTTATCTCAAATTTCTAAAGATTTTACGGGAAGAAACAGGTCCGTGCGATTTGATTACCGATGTTGAAAACTCCAAATCTGAATTTACAGAACTGAAGGTTTTTCCAAATCCTGTTTCTGAATTACTTTTCGTTAAATCCGATAAACAAATCAAATCCATTAAAGTGATTAATATGCTTGGGCAAACTGTTTGGGAATCACCCATAAATGATAATAGCTTTGAATTTAATACAAAAGAAATAGGCTCAGGTCTTTTCGTTTTGCAGGCAATGTTTTCAGACAATGATGTTGTTTCACAAAAATTTATTGTTCAATGAACATATTTTATTGTACCTGGCTTTTTATTCTTTTTGCACCCTTTCAAGTTTTTGCACAGTTGCAGTTTGATTGGCAAAAAGTGTATGATGCCCCGGAAACCGATTCTAACAATCAGGTACTTACATCAACAGAAGTTGTGGATATGGTTACGCATAAGGGGAAAATATATGCTGCAACAAGTAATTGGAACAATCCCATTGACAGATTTAATGGACAAGTAATTGTTAAAAACGATGCTTTAGCAGAATGGATACTCGATGAACATCCAACAGGCAGGATTTCCAGAGCCAGCTCTATCATCTCTGCCCCTTTCTTCACCGACAAAAATGGTCAGGCTTTACCACAGCGCGATACCATTCTGTTTATCGGCACAACCAATCACAAAGGACTTCAGCCAACCTATCCCGGAAAAGTGGGTTGGAGGAATGATGATAACGGCGCTTGGGTTTATCATGATCTGGAATTCGCAAGTCATCCTATGAATAGGACTGAAATAAGGTCAATGGGCTTTTACAGGGATAAAATTACCAATGCTGATATTGTTTTTGCCGGAGGGACTCCATCGCCCCTGGGCATTTTTGCCGGAAGATACGATAGCAGTCTTCCCGAAAAAATCGTATGGGATAGTGTTGCTGAATTTGTACCGGTAAATTTCGAGAGAATACTCGGTTTTGCAGAATGTAATGGCACTCTTTATGCAGCAACAAAATCCAGAATACTGAAAAGAAATGACGGAGATTCGGTAGCCCAACGCTGGGTTGAGCTGATCAATTTCCTGGATGCGCCCTACTATGGCTTATATTCACCCGGAATCTACGATATAAACAAATTCGATGAAGATATCAGGTCGTTCAGGACAACCCGCCTGAACAATCCAACACGCGAAGTGCTGACTTTTACCACCTTCAACCATTTGTTTCATTTCGATCCTGATTCGGATACCTTAATCGAAGAGATTAATCTGAAGGATTGGCTTCAAATCGAAACTGGGAACCAGTATAACTATATTCAAAGCGGAATAATCAGCGATTTTGTTACCCTCGGGTCAGATACCATTCAACTGATTGGGATAGAGGCTATATTCGATACTATTTATCTTGCAGCCAACCCTCAACCAAACTTTAATGGCATAGATATCAGAGGGTTCATCATTATAAGAAAGCTGCATGCAAATGGTATTGTTGATTATTCATTGTTAAGCATTGCAGATTCCTGGTTACCGGGCGATACATTAACGCGTGTCAGGACTATCCTGGCATCGCCTTTTCAAGGAGAGGAGTACACATTGTATGCAGGCGGTTTTGCGCCCTGGGGTAATGACGTAGCGAATACTGGTTGGATTTATAAAGGAGTGTCTCATCAGCTTACCCATGCAGATAATATTATGTTGCAAGAAGATAAATTGATAGTATATCCTAATCCTACAAGCAATTTTATATATGGAGATTTTGGTGATGGTTTTACCATTTGGAACTCGCTAGGTCAAATCGTTATAAACAGCCAGAATTCTGCTAATGAAATAGATGTTTCAAATCTAAAGAGTGGATTATATTTCATTATGTCGAACCAAATGATTTGTAAATTCATAAAAAAATGAAAAGTTGAAATTGTCAATAATAACAAGTCGAAACGGCTAGTTGCCAACAAAGTGTAAATGTCATCAGGGTTTCAGTGGGTATTCAAGCATTTTGCCCACTCAAACTTTTGTATCGGTGGATAGGAAACTGCCCCGCAATCCCTTCCAGCGCATACACTCGACCGTTGCCTGCAAGCGTAAAGAACTAGATAACAACAAAAAAGAAAATGACAGAAGTCGAAGATTACATCTACAATTTTGAAGACCCTCAAAGAGAGATAATGCTGTATCTTCATAAATTGTTATCAATTGATTTAAATCTGACGGACAAACTTCGATTTAAAATACCTTTTTATTATCGAAAAAGTTGGATTTGCTATTTAAATCCGACTAAAAACAAGAGCATTGAATTTGCTTTTGTGAGAGGAAATGAATTGTCAAATTCACAAGGACTTTTGGATAGCAAGGGAAGGAAACAAGTATGGAGTATAGAATTAACCAAACTATCTGAAATGCCCATTGATGAATTATTTGAGATTATTCAAGAAGCCATTTTACTTGATGACATTGTGTCGTACGCATCAAAAAGAAAAAATAAATTTTAACTTATGAGCTTAAATACAGGAATAATTACTGAGGTTGTTTAAAATTAAAAATTTTATTTAAGATATAAACTAACTGGTATCGTTGATAAAGCATCTAATTTCACCACGAAGGCACCCCCGAAGATTCTTTTGGAAAAAACCACTAAATCTCACGAAGTTTTGTGTAAAATTTGAGCCTTTGTGACAGATTGCAAAACAACTCATTTATTGACTGATATTAATATTTTTATCAATTTTAAACAAGTTCATCGTTTTCAAACTTTCAAAATTTGAAAAGTCTGTACCTTCGCGCCAAAATTTCACACTATGCCAAGTAATGCTATCCTCGAAACCAAATTTAGCCTGCCGGGACAAACCGATTTTTACCGGGGCAAGGTGCGCGATGTTTATACTCTCGATGATAAAATGGTCGTCGTCGCTTCGGATCGTATATCTGCTTTCGATCATATATTACCAAGACCGATTCCGTATAAGGGACAGGTACTCAATCAAATAGCGGCGCATTTCCTGGAAGCGACGCGTGATATTGTACCCAATTGGCTCATCAGCGTGCCCGATCCGAATGTGTCCATCGGCTATGTGTGTGAACCGATTAAACTGGAAATGGTGATTCGGGGGTACTTGTCGGGGCATGCGTGGCGGGTTTACAACAGCGGAAAGCGCGACATCTGCGGCGTGACCATGCCCGAAGGGATGCGCGAGAGCGACCCTTTTCCGGAGCCGATTATTACACCGGCGACTAAAGCGGAGGAAGGACATGATGAGGATATATCAAAAAATGAAATTTTGGAGCGCGGTATTGTAACGAAATCTGAATATGAGCAGTTGGAGCATTACACACGGGCGCTTTTTGCACGTGGCACGGAGATGGCAGCGGAGCGGGGTTTAATATTAGTGGATACGAAATATGAATTTGGTAAACGAGATGGCAAGATTTATTTGATTGATGAAATTCATACGCCCGATAGCTCGCGTTATTTTTATGGGGAAGGCTACGCCGAGCGGCAAAGTAGGGGAGAGCGGCAGCCGCAGTTATCAAAAGAATTTGTGCGGGAATGGCTCATGGCGCACAATTTCCAAGGCTTGGAAGACCAGATAATGCCCATGATGTCGGACGATTTTGTAGAAATAGTAAGTGAACGTTACATCGAATTATACGAGCGTGTCACAGGTAAAGCGTTTGAGCGCGTGGATACCTATGATATACACGAGCGAATTTTATCTAATATTATGCACGCGATTGTAGAATTATAGTTTGAAAATATAAATAGCTGAAAATCAATTGTATTTATCTAGTAAAATGCTCCAATCGTACCGGCGACCTTTTTTAG
>CAZFBN010000059.1:0-4800 GCA_964517145.1 uncultured Saprospiraceae bacterium | reverse complement strand
GTCGCCGAAGCAGCATGTCGGCGACTAAAGGTCGCCGGTGCACGTTAAATCTAAAAAGTAAGGGAAAAATATTTGAAAAATAATTTCCTTTATTTGCTTGTGGCGCACTAAAATTTTTGCAAAAACATTATATTTGTTCACATTATCCCTCCGTTAATTGTGTGAATTCCATTGATTATCAAAAGTTTACATCCCTTGAAGCATCATTTGTTACAATCTGCGAAAGCAATTGTGGAGCAACACGCGGCAGCGCTCACCCACTTTGCGCCTGCCAGCTTATGCTCTATTGCAATGGCTTATTTTGATACGGACTTAGCCAGCGTTTTTTTAGCGCAAACTTTAGCGTCAAGCGAGCCAATTATTCCTTTGCAGGGAGTGGCGCTTTTTCATTTGTACCAGCAGGCGAAGGACAAGCAAGCGATCCGGTCAAATTTGCCGATCTGGTACGCGTCTATTTTACAACAGCATCGAGACTGGTATGAACGCAATGACCTACACGAAGAAGGCTTGCCCCACGCATCACAGGCGGCGCAGCACCTACAAGACCCCGTGTTTTTGGCGCTGTTGGTTTGGTCGAATGAAAATTTGATCCAAGTAGGGCAATTGATAAAAGCCGATGTGTTAGAAATTATTCAATGGAATGAGCTGACGACTTTTGCTGTGAATGAAAAATTGTGGAATGCCGAGCAGCATTGTTACCAACCTTTTGACCAAATTCAAAATCATTTAGTAGAAGCCGATTTTTGCAGTCGCTTTGCGCCACTGGTGGGCGAAATTCCTACGCAGGATCGCGCTGAGTTGTTGTTGTCTGTTATTCAAGGTGTTATAAATCAAGCAACGCGCATCAATTTTTTTGAATGGTGGTTGCTGTGGCTTGGATTGAGGCGCTACGATTTTGATGAATTGGCGGCATCCTTGCGGAAAAAAATGTTGTACTCTATTCAAAATTATGGTTTTTACGAAAATTTTGATGCAAAAAGTGGCGAACCTCTGCCTTCCGAAAAGGCGCAATCGGGACTGGCAGCCGCTTTAACAATTGATTTATTAAAAAGGTGTTAATTTTTTATCTGGTTTGAATAAAAAACTGTAACTTTCCTCAAAATCTTCATAAAAAATAAATGCAATACACCAAAACCTCCTAACATTTAATCTTTACCTTTGAGGCAAAATGGCGTTATGCAGTTGATTGACACCCATACGCACCTGTATGTAAAGCAGTTTGACGGCGACCGGCGGGAAATGGTGCAACGTGCTTTGAATGCAGGCGTAAGCAAACTATTTTTGCCAAACATTGACCGTGATTCTATCAATTCCATGTTGGAACTAGAGGCTGCTTTTCCAAAAAATTGCTTTGCAATGATGGGATTGCATCCGAGTTCTGTAAAAGCTGATTATAAAGAAGAATTAGCCATTGTGCGCGAGTGGCTCGACCGTCGGGCATTTTGGGCAGTGGGCGAAATGGGCATTGATTTGTATTGGGACAAAACATTTATAAAAGAGCAACAAGATGCTTTTTTGATACAATGTGAATGGGCGAAAGCGCTTGGTATTCCCATTGTAATTCACTCACGCGATGCCATGGATATGACCATTGATCTGGTGCGGGAGGTCAAAGATGAGCGCTTGCGCGGTATTTTTCATTGTTTTACGGGTACGGTGGAGCAGGCGGAGCGCATTATGGATTTAGAATTTTATTTGGGCATTGGAGGCGTACTGACCTATCCGAAAAGTGGACTGGATCAGGTAATGGCAGCAATCTCCTTGGATCAGGTGGTGCTGGAAACCGATTCGCCCTATTTGCCGCCCGTGCCGCACCGAGGCAAACGCAATGAGAGTGCCTACCTCGTGTTGGTCGCTGAAAAGTTAGCAGCCATAAAAGGTATGGACGTGGCAAAAGTTGCTGAAATTACGACGGCAAATGCCATGCAAATTTTTATGCCTCAAGCAGTTATAAAAGAAAATTAAATATTGAAAATAGAAAGCATTGGTAGCGGAATAAAGGTAGGTTGGGAAAAAATTTTGAATTCTAACATCTTTTTACAATTTTTGTGCCGCTCACAGTTGCTGAGAAGTAATGAATGTTTATTTTTGTTGGCGTTAGGCAATAGAAAATTCCTTGGTAGGAAAAATAATGTTAGAAACGTTGTCTAAATGACCAGTTGCACCTTCAAAAAGTTGAAAGGAGCAAAAACAAACGGAGAGATGGCCGAGTGGTCGAAGGCGCACGCCTGGAAAGTGTGTAGGCTCCAAAAGGGTCTCATGGGTTCGAATCCCATTCTCTCCGCCCGTAAAAAGTAACGGAAAATCAATTTTATTCATTTTATCACAAAAAACAATCGTAAAACCTATTGACTATGCGCAAGTTATTGACTCTATTGCTTGTATTCGTGTTAGCTGTATGCTCAAGCAATGTTGCCGTATACGCTCAAGATACAACCGCTACGGAACAAACGGAAGAAGTGGCTCCGGCTGAAGAAACAGCTGCTCCAGAAGCACCAGCAGCAGTTGAACCTGCAGCTGCACCAAGTGGCTATCAATTAGCTAAGAAGTATTTTATTGATGGTGATCCGCTGTGGATGGCACCGGTATTGCTTTGTTTGATCCTGGGTTTGGCGTTCTGTATTGAGCGTATCATTACCCTGAACATTGCTACTACAAACACTGACAAACTGTTGGCTCGTGTGGACGAACAACTGAAAAGCGGTAACGTAGAGGGTGCAATGGAAGTGCTGAAGTCAACACCTGGTCCTACTGCCAGCGTATTGTACGAAGGCTTGAAAAACTCCAGTGAAGGTCCTGAAGCTGTAGAAAAAGCTATTGTTTCTTACGGTAGTGTACAAATGGGTCTTTTGGAAAGAGGTTTGGTTTGGATTTCATTGTTTATTGCACTTGCACCGATGCTCGGGTTCTTGGGAACGGTAATCGGTATGATCCAGGCATTTGACAAGATCGAAGCGGTAGGTGATATTTCTCCAACCGTTGTTGCGGGTGGTATCAAGGTGGCATTGTTGACTACGGTATTTGGTCTGGTTGTAGCTATCATTCTGCAGTTGTTCTACAACTACATCGTATCAAAAATTGATAGCATTGTAAACAAAATGGAAGATGCTTCTATCGCGATCATTGACATCCTGGCAGCAAACAATATTTTCAAAAAATAAGAAATAATCAGCTATGTATAAATTTCTTTCCAGAAATGGACAAATGCTTGGCTTTGGTTTGGGTGCCTTGATTTCAGTTATCTTTTTGGTTAGCTGGTTGACAGGTACTGAATCCATGATGGCATTGCCAGAAGACGAGCGCTATAAAACCGGTATTTTTGATTTTGGATTTTTTGGTACTGGTTTTTTATTTGTAGTAGCAGTAGTTGCACTTATTGGGTTTGGTTTAATGCAAACTTTTGGTAACCTGAAAGCATCCATGCGAGGTTTGATTGGTATCGCTATTTTGGTTGGTATCTTTTTAATCTCTTACGCTACCGCAAGTGCCGAATCTACTGGTATAGTGGCAGATGCTGCTAAGAAAATGAGTGTATCAGATAACACCATCAAATTGATTGGTGCAGGCATCAATTCAGTTATCATTTTGTCAATCGTTACCTTTGTAGCATTGATCGTATCAGAAATCAGAAACTTATTTAAATAAAATAGACACATGGCAAAGAAGTCGAAAAACCGGATGGCAAACGAAATCAATGCCAGTTCTATGGCTGACATTGCGTTTCTGCTGCTCATCTTCTTCCTGGTAACGACTACCATTGTCGAAGACAAAGGTATTACCGTAAAGCTGCCACCCTGGTCGGAAGAACCACCAGAAACGCAGCAGTTGAAATCTCGTAACGTATTTTCTGTGTTGGTGAACGCTCAAAATCAACTCCTGGTAAGAGGTCAGCCGGTTAGCCTGGAAGATTTGAGAGAACGCGCAAAGGAATTTATTGCCAACCCGCAACAGCGCCCAGACTTGGCAGAAAGACCTACGCGTGCCATTATTTCATTGAAAAATGACCGTGGCACCAATTACAATACGTACTTACAGGTTTACAACGAATTGAAAGGTGCTTACAACGAATTGTGGGACGAACTGAGCCAACGGAAATATGGGATCTCATATAGCGAGGATATGCCGAATTCGTACTTGAAAGAAATCCGTAAGGAAATCCCGATGGTATTGTCAGAAGCAGAACCAACTTCCTTTGGGGAGGAAAAATAATAGGGGTCAGCAGCCATTTTTAAAAATGATGGACGTTGTTGAAAACTACCATTTTTCACGACGAAACCATTTTATAGAACAGTCGCAACCGCGATATAAAGTAAACGGTTATGGCAAAATTTTCTAAAAAGCGGGGTAATGCAAACCCCACGATATCAACGGCTTCGCTGCCCGATATCATCTTCATGTTGCTCTTCTTCTTCATGGTGGTAACAACCATGCGCGACGCCGAATTGAAGGTGACCGTGCAAACGCCTTTTGCAACAGAATTGACTAAGCTGGAGGAAAAATCATTGGTGAATTACCTGTACATTGGTCGTCCGACTGAAAAGTACCAGGATATTTACGGTACAAGACCTCGTTTGCAGCTTGGTGATAAATTTGCAACTATTGCGGAAATTCCATTGTTTTTGGAGCAACACAAAATTAAAGTACCAGAAAACCGCCGCACGCAGATCACTTCTTCGCTCCGCGTAGATGGCACGGTTACGATGGGTATTGTGCAGGATGTAAAAATACAGCTGAGAAAGTCTAATCAATTAAAGGTGAACTACTCTGCTAAAAAGCGTGCTGATAATTACGAACTGTAAT
>CAZFBN010000058.1:0-31247 GCA_964517145.1 uncultured Saprospiraceae bacterium | reverse complement strand
TAAAATCAGTAAACATATTATATAAAATTGTTAATTTTAAACAAGCTCAATATATCCCCATTTATTATCTTTCAAAAGCCAGGTAATATTTTTATCATTACTAAAGATAGATTCATATTCTGGTTGAACAATAATATTGCCGTTTTTATCTAATATACCGAATTTGTCATTTTGCTTAAAACCAAGCAAGTCATTTGTACAACCTTGTATCCAATCAAATCGTGAAGAAACCATTACATTGAAGTTTTTGTCAAAGACTCCATATTTACCATCATTTTTAAAAAAAGCTTTTGCAAAACAATCTCCAGTATAACTATAAATATCTTCGAATTGCGGAGGAATGATATAGCTTCCTTCTTTGTTAATAATCCCTTCCTTACCAGCAACATCAACAATCGCAAAATTTGTATCCAGAAAATCAATTGCATCAAATAATATAGGCGTCACTACGTTTCCACTGGGGCTTATACAACCCCATTTGCCATCTTTTTGTATCTTTGCGATATTATTTTGAAAATTTTCTATTCTCTCATACCAATCCCAACCTTCCACCTGCTTATAATTCTTATCATAAAACGTATGAAGATTTCCCTTCTTTACTTTGTACCAACCATTATTACAAGGAAAAAAGTAATTATATGGCTCAGAAACCTTACCCGTTTTATCAATCAAGTAATAAAAACCATCTGCCTTTTGGGCAATGGCGTAGCCACTTTGTTTAAAAGGTTCGGGGTTTTCAAATTCAAAATTGGTGAGGCGTTTGCCACTTCGGTCTATCACCGCGAATTTACCAGATTTATAAGCCCAGGCGCGGTCTTGCGTAAAACCGAAGTAAGCAATGAGGCTGTCGGCTTTGGCTAGTGCGCGATCGGTGGCTTTTTTCGCGTCGTCGAGGGCTTTCACCCATTGGTTTTGCGTACGTTTGATGAGGTCGTCGATGTCGTCTTTGACAGGCTTGTCCGGGCAATAGCGCGCCGCAAAGAACTTATCAATCGCATTGCGGTAGTCTTTTTTTTTCTAATAAGCGAACGCCATCCTGGCGCAAGTCTGCGTAGCAGGAATTTGTATTTTGTGCAGTTAAACAGTTAAAGATCGCAAAGGAAAATAGCAAAAATAGGATGCGTAACTTCATAGCCTGGGGAGTTTTGAAAAGTAAAAATACGTCTTTTTTAAAAAAGAGGCATCACTTACTTTCTTTAAAATGATGCCTCTTCCTTATCGAGCAGCGTAAACGCTGTGGTACGTTAGGCAGCGTAAACGCCGCACTACTGCGTCTTGATCGGCTCAAACTTCTTAAACAACGAAAACTCCGCCGCTTCTACTTTTTGCTGGTAGTTGGCGAATTCTTTTGTGAAGAAGTTATTCACTCTGGTTACAACCTCATTGAGTTCCTTTTTGGCAATATCCATCATTACTTTAGCCGACCGACCGGGTGCGCCGTCGCTGGCATTGAGATAGCTAGTGGCACGGAAGATGGTGCTTGTGAGGTTGTCCTGCTGGCGCGAGATACCCTTCTGGTTTTCCGGCGCGACGAAGAGCAATTCGAGCTTGTTAAGGCTATCCTGAACTGTTTTACCCAATTGAGCCAACTCTTTTTTCGTATCGGCAGGTGCATTGGCAATGGCGTCGCCAACAATTCTCACTGTTTTCTTAGCATCGCTGATGCGGGTGAACGCATCGGTCGCGGTTTTGACCATATTATAAAATTCGTCAAAGGCAACAGCTTTGGCTTTGCGATCTGCTTCTGAAATCGGAATGCGGGGATCGGCGTTGACATTCAACATTGTGGAATCTTTGGAACTTCCGTAGCTGACCACGACTTTATATTTACCGGGCAACACTTCGGCGCCGCCAGGCAAATCAGCATCGGGGCGCGCTTCCTGGCGAGAGGGCGTACGCACGCCATCCATACGCATATCCCAGTAAATCTTGTTCATACCCGTATCAATCGGGGCAGAGAAGGTGCGGAGCAATCGGTTACTCTCATCATACACCATCACTTTGGCGCGTTCGCCGCTGCGACTTGGTCTGCCGGTGAAGCCTCCGCCAAAACCACCACCACCGCCGCCACCACCAAAGCTTGGTGCAGCGCTTGCCGTTGCCTGATTGTCACCACCTTTTGCTTTTTCCAATTTACCAACCCAAACGGTCAGAGCTGCGCCGCGTGGCTTGGATTCGCCAGCATAAATGTCATCTGTGATAAAATGAGTTCCAGTGTAAGAACGATATTGCGCTTGATACGCATCAGCTGCGGCAAAGATTTTTAAAGGTTGCTTCACCGTTTCTCCTTTGGTTTTGACCAATTCCCGGAAGGGACGAATGTCATCCAAAATCCAGAACGCGCGTCCAAACGTTGCAATAATCAAATCATGCTCGCGTGGGTGAATTTTTAAATCCGCCACCGGCACCGCGGGAAAGTCATTCATCCAGTGATTCCAGGTTGCACCCATGTCAATACTGAACCACAAGCCTTCGTCTGTTCCCAACCATAATAATTTCGGCTCTACCGGATCTTGCACAATGCACATCGCGTAGCCGCTCACTTTATTTTCATCAACAATTCTGGTAAAAGTCTGACCATAATTATTCGTGTGGAACACCATCGGGCGCCAGTCGTTGCGGCGATAATCATTCACCACCACAAAAGCTTCGCCTGCATTTTTAGTTGACACTTCAATGTACGGAATCCAGCTGCCAGCTTTGACGCCAGGGAGTTTGCTGGCAAGATTAGTCCAGGATTTACCGCCGTCGCGCGTGAGTTGCAGATTGCCGTCGTCGGTGCCCACCCAGATTACATTTTGATCGACCGGGCTAGGTAAAATAGCAAGAATCGTGGTGTGGTTTTCAGCATTGGTAACGTCAGGTGTTAAGCCCCCTGTTTCTTTAGCGCCTGCTTGTTTGATAGAATCGTTGGTCGTTAAGTCGGGAGAAATGATTTCCCAACTTTGCCCATAATCCATGCTTTTGTGCACAAATTGGCTACCATAATAAATGCCATTCGGATGAAAGGGATTCTGCGCAAATGCCGCATTCCAGTTAAAACGCAATTCTACACCATCCGGGTGAACCGGGCGAATCGTTTTGCTTCTGCCAGTTTTTGTATCAACATAACCCACATTTCCACCTTGCGACATTGCATACACGTAGCGGCTATCATCCGGGCGGAAGCCGAGGTCAAATCCATCGCCAAAATAGACTTCCTGCCAGTCATAATTCAAAATGCCACCCTGTTTCCACGAGGTATTAGGACCCACCCAAGAGCCGTTATCCTGCATGCCACCGCCTATTTTATACGGATATTCCATATCATAATTGACATGATAAAACTGTCCAACGGGAATATTTTCTGCAAACATCCACTTTGCACCGCCGTCGCGCGAGATGTACAAACCGCCGTCGGAGCCAAGTACCATATAATTTGGATTATTCGGATCAATCCAAAAAGCGTGATGGTCGGAGTGCGTCACTCGTTCCAAAATCTGGAAAGTTTTACCGCCGTCCTGGCTCACCGATACTTCTGAATACAAGTTGAAAATGCGATTTTCATTCTTCGGATCGACATAAATTTCATGGTAGTAGAAAGGGCGATTGCTCACCATATTTTCGTTGGCGCGGGCGTTTGCTTTTGCCCAGGTTTTGCCGCCGTCGGTGCTTTTGTAGAGGAAATTATCTTTTGCTTCCACCAAAGCATACACAATATTCGGCTTGGAAGGTGCAATCGCTAAACCAAGCCGCCCCAGATCGCCTTCGGGCAAGCCGTCTTCGCTCGTGCGCTTTTCCCAGGTTTCGCCACCGTCGTGACTCACGTACAAGCCAGAACCTTTGCCGCCGGAAGTGAAAGTCCAAGGTTGGCGCTTGTGTTCCCACATCGCGGCGATGAGTTTATTGGGATTCGTAGGATCGACCACCAAATCGGCACAACCGGTTAAGTTGTTCACAAACAACACTTTGCGCCAGGTTTTACCGCCATCGGTTGTTTTGAAAACGCCGCGCTCATCGTTCGGACCAAAGGGTGAACCCAACGCACCCACGATCACTACATTCGGATTATCACGATGAATGATAACGCGGTGAATGGTCTTGGTTTCTTTCAAACCCATGTGCTGCCAGGTTTTGCCACCATCCAAACTTTTGAAAATGCCTAAGCCGGTGTTAACGGAATTGCGCGGATTGCCTTCGCCCGTGCCGACCCAAATTTCTTGCGTGTTGCGTCCGCTAACAGCGATGGCGCCAATGGATTGTGTGGGTTGCTTGTCAAAAATAGGCTCCCAGCTAATGCCGCCATTCAAAGACTTCCAAACGCCGCCCGAAGCAGCACCTGCGTAAAGAATGTCTGTATTGCTAGGATCCGCCGTAATCGCCGTAATTCGACCGCTCATACCCGCCGGACCAATGCTGCGCGCCTTGAGTCCGCTGAGTTTGTCGAGGTCTATCTTTTGTGCCGGCAAGTGGATTGCCAAGGCAAGCAGGGTGATAAGTGTTAATAAAAATCTGAATTTCATGCTGTACAAAGTTTTTACGTGTTACAATGGAAAAAAATATAGGTTTGGCATGAAGATAGTTAATTTCAGAGAAATCAACTGTCGGGTCATGTTTTAACTTCTTTTATTGACCATAGCAGCAGTCGTTTTTTTCCAGCAGCCAACATTCAATTTACTATCTTTAGCGCAAGCTTTCTGAAAGCGCCGAATTTAAATAAGCAAGCATTTTTAATGATTCATTTGACGTTTTATAAATTACGGGCAATCCAATTTTTTAGTAAAATTGAAAGTCAGATTAAAATCCCCGCTTGATTAAATAAATAGACAAAACTAAATATAGACTCAAAGTTTTAGTAAAATTTTGATTATTAACCATTCGTGTAACGTCAAATAATAAATTAGAAATGACCAATTACTTACTGATTATAATTTTCCTATTTAAATCATTTACATTATGCTTAAAGTATTTTCCATTCTCTTGATTGCCGTTTTTTCGCTTTGTTGCATCGGAAATGAAGCAGAATTAATCGTTCTCCCCACGCCTGATGCTTACAAATCTTATTTTACGGGCGATAAAAAAGACACCATCACCCAAGCCCAGGGCGGCGTGTGCCTGATGAGCGGCGGCGGCGAAGACGACGAAGCCATGCGCTGGTTTTTGCGGCGCAGCGGCGGGGGTGATGTGGTGGTGCTGCGTGCATCTGGTGCGGATGGGTACAATGATTACATGTATAAAGATTTGGACATCAAGGTGAATTCCGTCGAGTCGATTGTGTTCCAAGGCAAAGAAGCGGCGCGGGATCCCTATGTTTTAAAACAAATTGCCAATGCCGAAGCGATCTGGTTTGCCGGAGGCGATCAGTGGAATTATGTAAAATATTGGCGCAGCACGGCGGTGGATAGTATTATCAATCATCATATTGCGAATAAAAAAATTGTGGTTGGTGGCTTGAGTGCTGGCATGGCGATCTTGGGAACGCCTTATTTTTCGGCACAGCTAGGCTCTATTACATCGGCAGAAGCTTTGCAAAATCCATTATCGGATACGGTTTCCGTTCAAAATCAGGCTTTTTTAAAAATTCTTTATTTACAAAATGTAATAACCGATACGCACTATGCAGAACGCAAGCGGCAGGGGCGGCATATTGTTTTTTTAGCAAAAGCGCATCACGATTTTGGCAGCATGGTGAAAGGCATTGCCTGCGATGAAGAGTCGGCGATTTGTATTGATAATGATGGCAAGGCGTATGTATATGGCTCCTACCCTACCAAAAACCATGCGGCGTATTTTATTCAAATTAATTGCGAACTAAATAATGTAAATCCAGAGATTTATGAAGTCGGCAAACCATTACATTGGTTGCGCGATTCCAGCGCCTTAAAAGTGTATGAAATTAAAGCAGCGCCCGGTGGTAAGCAGTATTTTGATTTAAAAGATTGGAAAACCGGCAGCGGCGGCACCTGGAAACATTGGTACGTGGTAAATGGCGAGTGGCGAGTGGCGGAAGGGACGAAGCCAAATTGTAAGTGACAAAAAAAAGTAAAAGCGCATGCAAAAATTTTCTGACAGTTGTATCACAGCAAAAATCTGGTGGCGGTTTTAAAATGTTGGGTGGCAAGATTAAAATCCAATGTGCTGGCATTGAAATCTTCAATGTCAACTTTGAAATTTGAAATGTCGGCTTTAGCATACCAAGTGGCGAGATTGGAATTGCTGGTGTCCACATTGAAATTGCTAGTGTTGGCTTAAAAATTTGAAGTGTCTGCTTTAAAATATCAAGTGACGGGATTGAAATGTAAGGTGATGGCTTCAAAATATCATGTGGCGTCCTTAAAATATCATGTATTGACTTCAACACCGTGCAAATGAATCCCAACACCTCCTTTTCTGACCTTGACACTGCCCTTTTTGACGCGGTCAGAGGCATGTTTCACCCCATCACCACACCTTATAAAGCCGATACTTGATATTTTAAGCTCGACACTTTACATTTTAAAGCGGACACTTGATATTTTGACGCCGTAACTTGATATTTTTAGGACAATACTTGACTTTTTTAAGCCAACACCTGATGTTTTTAGGACGAAATATTAAAAATGAAAGGCGTAGCGGAAGCAATTTACCTCGCCAACAGCGATTGCAAGGTGGAAACTAGCCTTTTTAAACTGGGAATGGCAAATAATTTGCTTCACTCCGCACTTTTCCACACCATTTTGTTTAAAACTTTTCGTTTGCAATTCAACCACTTTCCGTAACTTTATGTAGAGAGTAAAGGGACAAGGGCAGCGGGAAATCACCCGATTGCCCCATTCCCCTATCAACCAACTATGGAATTCGTACACTTACATTGTCATACTCAGTTTTCGTTGCTGGACGGTGCGTCGGATATTGGCACGATGATGGACAAAGCCGTAGCGGATGGGCAGAAGGGCGTGGCGCTTACCGATCATGGCAATATGTTCGGCGCATTCAAATTTGTATCGGAAGCCAAAAAGCGCGATTTAAAACCCATCGTCGGCTGCGAATTTTATTTGGTGGAAGACCGACATCGCAAAACGTTTATTCGCTCCAAAGGGGAAGAGGACGTGCGGCATCATCAGCTTTTGCTGGCAAAAAATAAGCAAGGCTACGAAAACCTCTCCAAACTCTGCTCGCTGGGCTTCATGGATGGCTTGTACGGCAAGTATCCGCGCATTGACAAGGAGATTTTGTTGCAATATTCGGAAGGTTTGGTGGCAACTAGTTGCTGCATTGGTGCGGAGATTCCACAGGCGATTTTGCAAGGCAAACTTGAAGAAGCCGAGGAGAAGCTGCGCTGGTGGTTGGATGTGTTTGGCGAGGATTTTTACATTGAGTTGCAGCGCCATCGCGGCTTGGAAAATATTGATAATCTGGGGGTTAGCCAGGAAGATGTCAATCAGCAATTATTAAAATTTGCACAAAAATATAATATCAAAGTCATTGCTACGAATGATTCGCATTATGTGAATGAGGAAGATTGGCAGCCGCACGATATTTTGTTGTGCGTGAACACCGCGTCGTTGCTGGAAGATGAAAAGCGTTTCCGTTTTCCGAGTTCAGATTTTTATTTTAAAACCCAAACGGAAATGAGCAATCTCTTTCGGGATGTGCCGCACGCGCTGGACACCACGATGGAGATTTTTGATAAAATTGAAACCCTGAGCCTCACGCGCGATGTGTTGCTGCCGGCGTTCCCGATTCCGTCGGGTTTTACCTCTCAGGATGAATATTTGCGGCACCTTACGTTTGAAGGGGCGCGGCGACGCTACGGCACGATTACAAAAGACATTGAAGACCGCTTGAATTTTGAATTGCAGGTCATCGCCAATTCGGGTTATCCCGGCTACTTCTTGATTGTTCAGGACTTTACGAATACAGCGCGGGAGATGGGCGTTTCCGTTGGTCCGGGGCGGGGTTCGGCGGCGGGTTCGGCGGTCGCGTATTGCATTGGCATTACGAATGTGGATCCGATCAAGTATGATTTGCTGTTCGAGCGATTTTTGAATCCCGAACGCGTGTCCATGCCCGATATTGATATTGACTTCGACGACGCGGGGCGCGATAAGGTCATTGATTATGTGATTCAAAAATACGGGCGCAAACAGGTGGCGCAAATTGTGACCTATGGTACGATGGCGGCGAAGTCCTCCATCAAAGACGTGGGTCGGGTGATGAATATTCCGCTGGCGGAGGTGGACAAGGTGACCAAGGCCTTTCCAGCGCATTTGCAAGCCAATTTGAAAAAAGTGCTTGCGAAGGACGATGTGGATGCAAAATTGAAAGCGGTTTTAAACGGCGAAGAATTAGATAAAGCCTACAAATTCAGGCAGTTAGCAGAGAGTGATAGCGAGATCGGGCATATGATTCGCACTGCAAAAAAGCTCGAAGGTTCCATTCGCAACACCGGCATTCACGCGTGCGGCGTCGTCATTACACCTGACGAAATTACGAAATACGTACCGGTGAAGGTGGACAAGGAATCGGATATGCTCGTGACGCAGTTTGACAACAGCGTGGCGGAGAGCGCCGGGCTACTGAAAATGGACTTTTTGGGCTTGAAAACCCTCTCCATTATTAAGGATGCGGTGCAGATGATCGAGGAAAATCATGGAATCCGACTTGATATTGACGAAGTGCCGCTCGATGATGAGGAAACGTACAAATTGTTCCAACGTGGCGAAACGATTGCGATTTTCCAGTATGAAAGTTCGGGAATGCAGAAGTACATGAAAGAACTCGCGCCCACGACTTTCGAGGATTTGATTGCGATGAATGCGCTTTACCGACCAGGACCTTTGGAATACATTCCGAATTTTATTAATAGAAAGCACGGGCGTGAGCCGATTGTGTATGACTTGCCGGCGATGGAGGAGTATTTGAAGGATACTTACGGGATCACGGTTTATCAGGAGCAGGTAATGTTGCTTTCGCAAAAACTGGCGAATTTCACCAAAGGGCAAGCCGATAAACTCCGCAAGGCGATGGGTAAAAAACTCAAAGCCGACCTGGACGCCATGTATCCAAAATTCCTCGAAGGCGGCGAAAAAAATGGGCATCCGAAGAAAGTGTTGGAAAAAGTCTGGGGCGACTGGGAAGCCTTTGCTTCCTACGCTTTTAATAAATCACACTCGACTTGCTATGCTTTTGTGGCATTCCAAACTGCGTATTTAAAAGCGCATTATCCTGCGGAATACATGGCTTCGGTGTTGACGCATAACAAAAACAACATATCTGATGTCACTTTCTTTTTGCAAGAATGTAAACGCATGGGCTTGGACGTGCTCGGACCCGACATCAACGAATCCGTTTCCAACTTTTCGGTGAATAAAAAAGGGCAAATCCGCTTCGGCATGTCCGCACTCAAGGGCGTTGGCGAAGGTCCGGTGGAAGCCATTCTCGAAGAACGCAAGCAAAATGGACCGTTCAACAGCATTTTTGATTTGACGCGGCGCTTGCCCTTGCAAGCCATTAATAAACGAGTATTGGAAAGTTTGGGCTACGGTGGTGCCTTCGATTGTTTTGAAAATACCCACCGGGCGCAGTACTTCGCGCCTTCGGAAAAGTATGAATCCCTGATCGAACACGCTTTGAAATATGGCAACGCCTATCAATCGCAAAAAGCCTTTGCGTCGGTGTCGCTCTTTGGCGATGCGCAGTCGGAGGTTATGCTGGCGGAACCGAGTTTCCCAGATTGTCGGCGCTGGAGTTTGCTCGAAATGCTTGAAAAAGAGCAGGAAGTGACGGGCATTTACATCACCGGGCACCCGCTGGATGATTATAAAGTGGAAATCGAAAACTTCATAACTTGCTCCCTCGATGTAATAGACGATCATAAAAACAAGCCATTATTACAATTGGCAGGCTTAGTTATCAAATCTCGCCACATGGTGAGTAAAAATGGTAATGGCTGGGGCATTTTTGAAATACGCGATTATAATGGAAATCTCGAATTTAAACTATTTGGGGAAGATTATCAAAAATTCAAGCATCTGCTCGAAGAAGGCAAAGCGCTGTTTTTCAAAGGCAGTTTTAAACGCGGCTGGGGCGACAATGCTGAATTGGAATTCAAACCCACCGAAGTAAAACTCCTCGAAGGCGTCGGCGAAACCCTCACGCAGTGCATTACGCTCAAGCTGCAAGTGGAAGCCCTCACGCCAGAGTTGGTGACGCAACTCGACGACCTCTGCCAACGCTACAAAGGGCAGCACCGCCTCAAAATGGAACTGCTCGACAGCACCCAGCGCCTCAAACTCAGCATGGCTGCCCGCGAACGCAAAGTACTGGCTAACAACGACTTCGTAGCGGAATTGGTGAAAATGGGGGTGGAGTATCGGTTGAATTAAATCAAGATTTTCGTTATTTTTGTAAAAATTACAGAAATGCCAGATTTAAAAACGATACAACATAAATTATCAGAAAATCGAGAACATTTATTTCAAAAATATCATATCGAATCGCTTGCCATTTTTGGTTCAGTAAGTCGTGGTGATAATACTTCGACCAGCGATGTGGATATTTTGGTTTCTTTTGAAAAACCAATTGGAATCCTTTTTATTGATCTGGCGGATGAATTGGAACATTTGTTGGGAAATAAGGTAGATTTAGTGAGTAAAAATGCCATCAAACCGCGCTATTTTCGCCATATCGAACCAGAACTGAGCTATGTCTAAACGCAGTAATAAAGAGCTTTTGCAAGATATTTTAGAATCCATTCAGAAAATATTTCGTTATACAAACGGTATTCATTATCAAGATTTTATTCAAGATGAAAAAACGGTTGACGCGGTCGTTCGGAATTTTGAAATTATTGGCGAAGCTGCCAATCGAGTAGAAGAAGCCGTCAAAAATCAATTTCCACAAGTAGAATGGCGCAGAATTATAGGCTTGCGCAATCGAATTATACATGATTATTTTGGAATTGATTTGGGTATTATTTGGCAAATCATAGAAGAAAATTTGCAGGATTTTCAGATTCAGATTGAAGAGATCATGAATGAAATATAAGACATTCCTCGCAGCGGAGCATCGGAATTGGTGAAAATGGGGGTGGAATATCGGTTGAATTAGATGAATCTGCCGCACCTTCGAGGTGTGGCAGATTTTATTAGCGTTTTATTTGGCGAAGAATTTGATAAAAATTTAGTCGTAATACGTCTTTGTTATAATCATCAATAAAATTATTATTATGTGCTACTAAATTACGGATATTAGCAAGTTCTTCAATTTTGGACTTTATCCAATGCTGGCTATCAAAGTAAGGTTTAAATAAATCCTAATTTTCTGTAATAACTGTTCCTAAATTTTTAAAATCTAAATAAAACAAATCATCTCCTTAATTACTTATCCTTTTAAATATCGGCCTAAACATGGACTTTTTCAATAGCAAATTGGAAATCTGATTAAAAAAGGTTATCCATCTTAATTTTTCCAACGAAATGCCCTGGCTCTTAAAACTCCAAATAAAATTGGCATTTTTCAAAATTCACAGTAATTTACTCGCCAGATTTTAATTTCTAAAAAACACTTAAAACCTATATTCACATGAAAAGATTACAGCTTTCCTTCGGGCTGCTGGTGATGTTGTTAGCTGCATTGCCAGGTTTTAGCCAAAAAAAAACAACTCGCTCTACACCTACTTCAAACACAACAACGGCGAGCACTTCCACCTTTGATGCTTCCAAATTCAAATCCATGCGTTGGCGCAACATCGGTCCGTACCGGGGCGGTCGTTCCAATGCGGTGTCGGGCGTTGTGGGCGATGACAATACGTACTACGTTGGCTACACGGGTGGTGGCGTTTGGAAAACGGATGACGCGGGAATTAACTGGCGTAACATTTCTGATGGACAATTTAAAACGGGTTCCGTTGGTGATATTGCCGTTTCTGAATCGGATCCAAACGTAGTTTACGTCGGCATGGGCGAGCACGCAGTGCGTGGTGTGATGACTTCCTTTGGCGATGGCGTTTACAAATCTACCGATGCCGGGCAGACCTGGAAAAACGTGGGTTTGGAGAAAACCCGCCACATTTCTGATGTTGTAATTCATCCTGACAATCCTGATGTGGTGTATGTGGCTGCGCAAGGTCCAGTACACGGCACGAGCGAGGATCGGGGCATTTATAAATCCACCGACGGCGGCACTACCTGGAAAAAGGTACTGTTTGTAGATGGCGACACAGGCGCTTCCAGTCTTTCGATGGATATGAAAAATCCGCGCATTCTCTATGCTGCCATGTGGAAACATCGTCGTACGCCTTGGAAAGTAGAAAGTGGTCCTACTTCAAGTGTTTGGAAATCAACGGATGGTGGTGAAACCTGGAACAAAATAATGCAGGGTTTGCCAACCGAATTGGGTAAAATCGGTATTGCTGTTTCCCGTGCCAATCCAAATCGGGTATTTGCCATTGTAGAAGCAGAGAAATCGAAAGCCGGTGTATATCGCTCGGACAACGGGGGGCGCAATTGGACGCATATGAGCAGCGATCAAAACCTGACGGCTCGTTCTTGGTATTACATGGAAGTTTTTGCCGATCCTGTGAATGCAGATGTGGTGTATGTGTTGAATGCGCCGATGATGCGCTCAATTGACGGCGGAAAAACGTTTACGAATGTGCGCGTAGGGCATGGCGATACGCACGACCTTTGGATTAATCCTGCTAATGCAGCGAATATGGTACTGGGCGATGATGGCGGTGCAGAGGTTTCTTTCAATACTGGTCGCAGTTGGTCTTCCATTGACAACCAACCCACCGCACAATTTTATCGGGTGAATGTGGACAATCAATTTCCTTATCGCGTTTATGGCGGTCAACAGGACAATTCTTCGGTGGTCATTTCCAGCCGTACCAATGGTTTTGGCATTACAGAAAGAGATTGGTTTGAGGGTCCGGGCTGTGAAAGCGCATACATTGCCTTTGATCCGAACAATCCCGAAGTGATGTTTGGCGGCTGTTATCAAGGTCAAATCGAAGTGCTCGACACGCGTACGATGGAGCGCAAGGACATTATGGTGTATCCTTCTTTGAATTTGGCGAATGAGCCCAAGAAGATGAAATACCGCTTCAATTGGAATGCACCTATTTTGAGTTCTCCGCACGATCCTAAAACCATCTATCACGCTGGTAATGTGTTATTTAGAAGCGTCAATGGCGGTTTGACCTGGGAAGCCATGAGCCCCGATTTAACCCGCAATGATACGACCAAACAAGGCTTGGGCGGTGGTCCGATCACCAATGAGGGCGCCGGTGGCGAAAATTACAATACCATTTATTATGTCATTGAATCTGCTCAGGAAAAGGGCGTGATTTATACTGGTAGCGATTGCGGTTTGGTACACGTCACGCGCGACAATGGCAAAAGCTGGCAAAATGTTACCCCTGCCGGTCTGCCGGAATGTATGATTCATTCTATCGAAGTATCACCGCACGACAACGGCACGGTGTATGTGGCTGCGAATCGTTATAAGTTTAATGATTTTAATTCAATGACTTACAAGTCAACGGATTATGGCAAAACCTGGACGAAGATTGTCAATGGGGTAGATAATGATGATTTTATAAAAGTTATTCGCGAAGATAAAAAAGTGAAAGGTTTGCTGTATGCAGGCTCTGAACGCGGTTTCTACGTTTCTTTTGATGGGGGCAATAAATGGAATAAAATGCAGCTCAATTTACCGGTGGTGCCTGTGACGGACCTGGTGATTCACAACAATGACCTGGTGGCTTCTACCGCTGGACGCGCCTTCTGGATTTTGGATGACCTGACGCCCTTGCAGCAAACCAAAGGAGAAGTGGCGGCATTGCCAACAAAATTGTACCCAACGCGCCCAGCGATTCGAATGAGCAGTTTTTCACCCGCTTGGCTGCCCGAAGGTATTCCCGGCGTAGGACAGAACGCGCCGGACGGGGTGCTGTTGTATTACAGTTTGAAAGAAAAAGCCGATACCAACAATGTTGCTACCTTGGAAATCCTGGATTCGAAAGGCAAAATTGTTCGGTCTTATTCGAGCAAAAGAGATCCGTCCAAGCCGACTGGACCAGGCGGTTTTTTCGGAGGCGGCGCACCGGCTGATCCTCTCATTCCTGCTGAGGCTGGCATTAATCGTTTTGCATGGGATTTCCGCACGGCTACTCTACCCGATGTACCGGGGGTGTATCTCTATGGCGACATGCGTGGACATCGTGTAGCGCCGGGCAAGTACAAAGCACGTTTGACTTTCAAAGGTGAAACGTCAGAAACAGATATTGAAATTCTACCCGATCCCCGCCAGAAAAACATTAGCCAAGCGGATTGGGATTTGCAGCAGGAAACGCTGGCACGTTTGGGCGAAGATATTGCCGAAATTCACAATGCCATCAATGATATGCGCAAAGTGAAAAAGCAAATTGAAGCCATGAATGAAGCGTTGAAAGACAATAAAGACATGGCAGATGTGGTGACTTCGGGTACAGAATTGTTGAAAAAAATCAACGAATGGGAAGCGAATGTGGTCGAAACCCGCTCTAAAAACTTCCAGGATGTGATCAACTGGCCCTCCAAGCTCAGCGCCGAATTTCTGGACCTGCGCGGCAGAGCTGATACCCACGATCCAAAAATTACCAATGGCGTACAGGAACGTATGAAAGATATAGAAACAGAGTGGAACACGCACCGTGTCACAATGGAAAAGCTATTATCGAATGACATTTCCAGTTACAATCAACTGTTTAAAAATAAAAACATACCAGCTATTGTTGTAAAAAGTAAAGCAAAAAGCTGATGCTGAGTGGGGACGTCAGACGTCGGAAGTCAGATGCCAGTAAGCATTAAAAAAAGCGCCATTCGTTCATTGCGAATGGCGCTTCTCCCTTCAACTTATCAACCTTTCAACCTTTCAACTCCTAATTCTTCCCATATTCCACTGCTCTTCCAGGCGTATAAGGAGCACCGGCGGCTTCCAGTTTCTTTTCCAGATTTTTAATATCCACCTCTAAAACGCTGCGAAGCTCTGCCAGTAGCGGCTTGAAATCTTCGTTGGCAATTTGCAGGGCGTCGCGCTGCATTTTAGTAGGCACGGAAGTAGAGCGCATCATATCATTGGTAATACCGCCGACCCGGTCATTGATGGTTGATTTGGTAGGTTTGTCCAAGCGAGCGGCATTCTGGTCGCCAAACATTGCCAGGCGAATTTTATACAATTTATCATCAATCGCTTTCAAATCTTTTGCCAAATCTGGATGCGACACCGCCACCATTTCGATTGCTTTTCTAATAAAGCGCAGCCGGTTATTTATATCGCTGAAGGTATTGTTGGCACCGGCAACCGCGCGTTGCAGCTCCTGGGCTTCGCGCTGGAATTGCACCAAAGCCTTGCGATCAGCAGCGGGCAAGGTCACGCCGCCTAGCGTTTGCAGATTGAATTTGGTGGGTGGCACGAGTTCTTTGAATTCGCCATTGACAAATTGAGTGAGTGAAACCGTGTATTCGCCAGGCATTGCCATTATGCCTTGGTCAGGATCGGCAAATGGATTGTCGAAGGCAGGTGGCGTCAGGCTTACGGGATTCACCGATGCAAAACGTCCGTCCCAAGTGATACGATTGACGCCTTTACTTACATTCGTTTTTAATTTTCGTATAATATTGCCGGACAAATCTTTAATTTCAAATAGTAAATACGGCGCCTCTTCGCGTTGCTCGGCAAGGAGCTCTTCGTAAGTAGGGTAGCGGATTGGCTCGTTTTTCTTGATCTTTTCCTGTTCCGCTTCCTGGCGTTTTTGTTTTAATGTTTTTATTTCTTCTTTTACAAAATAAGTAAAGGTGACACCAACCGGCGGATTGGGCGCGGTGTAATGCGAATGCCCCTGGAAGCCTTTTTCGCGTAAGCCCAACGGCAATGCCTCCACATAAATTAAACCATCTTTAATTGGAAAAATCTTTGCAGCTGCCTGTAAATCCGCTTCTTTTGTTTGCCGGAGAGGCGAATAATCATCTAGCACATAAAAGCCCCGTCCAAACGTTGCCAATACCAGATCATTTTCCCGGCGCTGAATATCCATATCGCGCACAGCAATGGTGGGCAAGCCCGCTTTGAGTTGTTTCCAATACTTCCCGCCATCGACCGAGGTGAAAACGCCAAACTCCGTGCCAACAAAAAGTAAATCTTTATCCACATGATCTTCAGCGATGCAATAAGTAGAGCCGCGCTGGGGCAAGTTATTTACAATGGAAGTCCAGGTGCGACCCTTATCACTACTTTTGAAAATATAAGGCTTGAAATCGCCGTATTTGTGATGATTAAAGGCTGCATAAACAACGTTTGGATCGTGTTGGGAAGCCAATAGGAAATTGACATAAGAGCGTTCGGGAACCCCTGCAATCTTTTCAGATTCGAGCTTGCGCCAGGTTTTGCCGCCGTCTTCAGTCACTTGAATCAAACCATCGTCTGTACCCACGTACAACAGATTTTCATTCACCGGACTTTCCGAAAACGCGACGATATTGCCGTACTGAGAGGTGGATTGGTTTTTAGCAATCGCATCCATGCTTTGCACCCGACCCATGACGGTCAAGGTGTTTCGATCAATTTGCCGCGTCAAATCTGGGCTGATGGCTGTCCAGCTATCGCCTCGATCCTCCGTTCTAAACACTTTATTCGCAGCAAAATATAATCTGGTGGATTTATGTCGGGAAACGGCTAAAGGGGAATCCCAATTCCAACGAAATTCGTCCTCGCCCTTGCCAGGCTTGGGTTGGATGCCTGTTTGCTCGCCGGTAGCGCGGTCATACCGCACGATTACACCATGCTGCAATTGTGCATATACGATATTGGGATTTTCAGGATCAACCGCCGATTCAAAACCGTCGCCACCTAGTGTCATAAACCAATCGGAATTCATGATGCCGTGTTCATTGCGCGAGCGCGAAGGTCCGCCCATACTGAAATTGTCCTGCGTACCGCCGTAGATATAATAAAATGGCGTAGAATTATCAGTGGTGACTTTATAAAATTGTGTAATCGGCAGATTTTCTTTGAAATGCCAGGTTTTGGCGTGGTCAAAACTTTCGTACAAACCGCCGTCGCAGCCTACCAGCAAATGATCAGTATCTTTCGGATCAATCCAAATGACGTGATTGTCCACGTGTTTATATTGTTCGCCTAGAATTTGCCAAGATTTGCCGCCGTCGCGTGAAATTTGATTAAAAACATCCAATGAATAAATGATATTCGGATCGTGCGGATGTACCACCATTTCTACGTAATAATTGCCGCTTGTAAAGTAGCTGCTCTGCTTTTCCCAACTTGCGCCGCGATTGGTCGATTTGAACACACCGCCCTTGCTGTCATTGGCTTCCACCATGGCGTACAACACTTCTGGATCGGATGGTGCCATTGCCAAACCAATACGTCCCACATCGCCGGAAGGCAAGCCACCGTTGGCTTTCGACCAGGTTTTGCCGCCATCTTTCGATTTGTAAATCGTACTTCCTGCACCGCCTCCCACATACGTGAACACATGACGCCTGCGCTGATGCGTTGCAGCATAGAGGATGTCTGGATTGCGCAGATCCATCAAAATATCATTTGCACCGGTGTGCTCGTCCAATTTCAAAGACAATTCCCAGGTTTTGCCACCATCGGTCGTTTTATAAACACCACGCTCGCCGCCTTCTTTCCAGAGTGGACCGTAGGCTGCGACATAGACTACGTCTGAATTGCGTGGGTCAACGACAATTTTGCCGATGTGTTCAGAATTTTTCAAACCGACATTTTGCCAGCTTTTGCCGCCATCTTCCGATTTGTAAACGCCGTCGCCGTAAGCCACCGAGCGTTGGTTGTTATTTTCACCCGAACCCACCCAAATGGTATTGGGATTATTTGGATCCAAGGTGATGCAACCCGTTGAATACGAGCTTTGTGCATCAAACAACGGCGTGAAGGTCACACCGGCATTTTCCGTTTTCCAAACACCGCCCGAAGCCACTGCAATGTACCAAACCTTGGAATTGTGCGGGTGCACCGCCAAATCAATAATTCGACCAGAAGTAATCGCCGGACCAACGGAGCGAAATTTTAAACCGTTGAGCGGCAACTTGTCGAGATAATGTTCTTTTTTTTCTTCTTTTTTTGCGGGTTCGGTTGCTTTTTTTTGTGCAAATACCGACATAGACGCTGTTATTAAAAACAACAGCAAGAGGATTTTACAAATGTTATTATACATATCATTATACATTGAATGGGAAAATATGGGTTAAAATAGATGGCTTATCTATTCCACTTCGGAATAAAGTCAGGTAGTAAAAATAAGGTATTAATTCTTTCTTGGATAGAAAGTGTTTTTTAAAAATGAGCAAAAAAATAAGAATAACCCAAATTGGGGGACGCTGAAACCTCAAAACGGCATAACCTTTCAACCCCTCAACTTTTCAACCTTTTTTCAATTATTTTCTTTCAACCTCGACTCCAAGCGGAAAGCCAAATACTTGTTGATCGCCAACCACTTAGCATCATTTGATTTTACCGGCAAATCGATGCAACGATAAGCCGATTTGTCCACGCCACGCTCTGCAAAAAAGTTTTGAAGAAATTGATTGCGCCGTTCCAATTGCCTTTTAGAACTACTTTTTATTGCAATGACCAATTGTTGCGCTGGAAAATACTTCAACGATTTGCCAATAACCGCCAGGTAAACCTGCGACCAGTTTTTAGCATCGAATAAGTCTTCATCCTCTGCCAGCAGCAATTCCGAAGAACCTTCTTTGAATACAATATTTTGACCATGCAAGCGAATAAAATTTTCTAACTCCTCCAGCGATTTTGGTTTTAATTCAACTAAACTCTCCTCTTCCACGGGCAAGGCAGCTTCGCAAGCACATTCAGTCAGATCGGAAGCATTGTCTATCAAGATGTTACCGTTGTATGCAAGCGACATCGGATTCAAATAATACGCATGCAGCACCAGGTGTGTCACTGCTTCTTTGGGTTGCAGGATAAATTCGTAAGGTTCCCATTCATTGTTTTTAATCAAATCCGTTTTACCCAACAAATGTCGAGCCTCGCAGTAACTTTTTCCACCCCAGATGAGCAGGCGAAGCGGATTTCGGTAGTTCACGCGGCTGCCCGTCGTGCGGCTGTTTGCCAGATATCGTTCTGCATTGGCAAGATATAGTTTGAATTTATAACATTTGCCAGCCGCCAAGGGCTGTACCAGTTCCTGCCCAACGGCATCCCAGGTATTGTTGTCGCGCACCACCATGCTGAGGTAGCCTTTTTGATGCTGCGGCTTGAGTTGCACCTCGTGAAAACCCGGCTGAATGGTCGGTGGCTCTTCTACGGCAAAGCCACAATCAATCCAACTTTTGACGTCCTCGCCAAAAAGCGGCGCGTAATCATTGGGCTCGAAGGAAGGATTTTTCAAATGAATAACCGTTGTAGGCTGCGCATTGGCAAAGATGCTTGATAATACCAGCAGGATAAGGAGCTTTGATTTCATACAAAAAGTTTGATTCTAAGGAATATCGTTTCCCTAAATTACAATAACTTTTCAAATGTTGAAAATAATGGACGTTGTAACAGTAAAATATAGCCTGACTTTTTCCTTTCAAATGTTAAAAATCAGATTGAGCTATTTCCTACGCCTTATTTTGTAAAAACCTTCGTAAATTTTCCCCATATTTTTCCAACTATGGCACTCATAAAAAGCGTTCGCGGGTTTACCCCGCAATTTGGCAACAATTGTTTTTTTGCGGACAATGCCACCCTGATTGGCGACCTCATCATGGGCGATGATTGTAGCGTATGGTTTCAGGCGGTGGTGCGCGGCGATGTGAATAGCATTCGCATGGGCAATAAAGTGAATATTCAGGATGGCGCGGTGATCCACGGCACCTACCTGAAGGCATCTACGACGATTGGTAACAATGTTTCCATCGGGCATCGGGCATTGGTGCATGGCTGTACGCTGCACGACAATGTGCTGATTGGCATGGGTGCCATCGTAATGGATCATGCAGTGGTGGAAGAAAACGTGCTGATTGCTGCGGGTGCAGTGGTGTTGGAAAATACCATTTGTGAGGCGGGACATATTTACGCGGGTGTTCCAGCTAAAAAAGTGAAAGCCATCAGCCCGGAGCAGTTCAAAGGAACGATTGAGCGCATTGCGAATGCGTATATCATGTATGCGGGGTGGTTTAAGGAAGGGGAATAATGGGATGATGGAAAATTGGAATGATGGAATGGGGGAAAATTGGACATATTCCCCCATTCCTTAACAAACCTACTACTGTTTCATCCACTTTTGCGTTTCCACCTGTCCGTCTTGGGAAGTTACGGTTATCAAGTACATGCCAGGAGCGAGTGAAGCCGCATTCCAGTAGAATGTACCATTGCCATCGGCGCGTTCGGTGTGTTGGAACAATACTTGTCCGCGCAAATCGCTGATTTTCAAATTAAAACCATTTTCGCGCATGGTTTCGCTGAGCGAAATTCGCACCTCGTCGCGCCCAGGATTGGGTACAGCCTGGAAGGTTGCCATCGCCGTTCGGCTTGCCAGAGAAGGATTTTGCAGCATCGATCCCATTGGAATAGAATCCACCGGAATGGCAATGTTTGCAAGGGCTATGCCTGTTCCAATTTTGCCAATCAGGGTCATTTTACCTGTTGCTAAATCGACCGTGTACAAATTTTCATTGCGATCATCGCCTACATTAGCCGCTAAATAAGCAAGATTGCTTTGCGTTGCAAAATCATAAAAAATATCCAGGTCAATGGTTGGATCCATTGGATTAACTGCGATTCCAGAAGCGCCAATGGTGTTGAGCACGCCATCGTTGGGCGGCACCTGCGTTGCTAGAATATTCAAATTCACATCATAATCATATAAAGTAGTAGTCGTACTGGTATTGAAGCTATTGGTATAAGCCGCGGTGCCAATCCGAGGCGTAGAGAAAGCATTGCGATCACCCGCTTTGTAATTCAAATTTCCGTCCGTTGCAGCAATACCGCCCGTCAAAGGATTCAGGCGATAATTTCGTCCATTTTCACCCATCACCCGAATGCGATCTACCGTTGGATTAAAATCAAAAATCAGCGCGCTGGCATTGATCCCCAAATCCAATGTAAAAGGGGTAATGGAGCGCGATGTCAATACTGCAGTGGCTGTATCGAGTGTAAAAAGAGTCGAAGCACCCGTGATACGATTGTAGCTCATCGCCCATAGCTCGCCCGTAGCTGGGCGGAAGTCCATACCCACCAACAACTGACCTGAGGGAAGCCCCATAATGGGCTTGGAAGAACGCACGATTGCTGGGTTTTCAGAATCAAAAGTAATCAGGAAGTTGTTAGCAGTCCAACCAAAAATCAGTTGCCCTTCTACTATTTGGGAAATATTTCTATTAATGAAAACTGCGATGTCACGCACTGCAATGCCTCCGCCGATGGTGCCGACCAGGGTAGCTGCACCTGTTTGTAAATCAATGGTATAAAAATTATCTGCACTGTTGAAAGCATAGGAAGGGTTGGCAGAAAAGTAAGCCACATTGGTATCGCCATTAAAATAAATATCAAGATCGCTGGTAGCATCCGCGCCATCCTGCATGACGCCCGAAGCGCCAATCGTATTCAGCACGCCATCGTTGGGCGGTATTTGCGTTACCAAAATATTTAATACATCATCATACACATACAAGGTAGTGCTGGTCGCCCCCATGAAACTATTGGTGTAAGCCACCGAGCCAATTGTTGCAGTTTCGCCAGCATTTGCATCGGCTGCGGCAAATTTTAAATCGCCATCCGTTGCAGCAATATCGCCTGTGACAGGATTCAAACGATAATTATTTCCGTTCGTACCTTCCACGCGAATGCGATCCACGGTTGGATTGAAATCAAAACCAATCGCACCAGTTCCTAATTCCAGATTTACATCGCTTGTGCCCACCGCAGTTGCCACACCTGTCTGTAAATCAATCGTATATAAACGAGCTGCACCAGTCGCGCTGTTGTAGCCCAAGCCAAATAACTCACCGGTGTTCGGTCGGAAATCCGTTCCAATTAACGTTTGACCGCTAGCGATGCCTGTAATGCTCACCAAACTACGGATGGTGCCCGGCAATTCTGAATCGAATGAAATCAGGTTGTTATTCATCGTCACTGCATAAACGAGGTTGCCGCGCACGTTTGGTGACACTTTCCGTTCAATCAAAATGGCAATATTTTCCACCACATCATCTATCCCAATTTTGTCCAGCGCTTGGGGGGCGCCATTTCTAAGATTTAACCAGTATAAGGTGCTGCCGCTCGTTTTATTACCAACTACTAAATAAGCTGGGTTGGATTGTACCAAACTATTATATCGGGCATCATAAGAAATATCAATATCCGCAATGCTATTCACATCAAATCGAATGCCCAGACTGCCAACTGTATTCAAAACACCGTCGTTCGGCGGATTCTGAATGGCGAGTACACCTGCATTTGCCTCAATATCATACAAGGTCGTGGAAGTCGCACCGATAAAGCTGTTCGTGTAAGCCCCTGCAATCACCCGCGGAAAACGCCCGGCGTTGCGGTCGCTGCTGTTGTACTTCAAGTTGCCATCCACCGCAGCAATTGTGCCATTATTGGGGTTTAAACGATAATTGGTTCGATTGGCACCCATCACCCGAATGCGATCCACGGTTGGATTAAAATCAAAAGTTACAGACTCGCCGTCGCCCAAATCCAATGTAATTAGCGTGTTGCTCACCGGTTTTGCCTGCGCAGTTATCACATTGATTTTGTACAACAAAGCTTGTTTGGAGTTCGCATTGTACCCCAACGCAAACAGTTCGCCGGTATTAGGTCGAAAGTCCATTCCCACCAGGCGTTGTCCAGGTTTCAGCCCCCAGATGGTATTGATCAGCGTAGCTTTATCAGGACTGTTGGCTTTAAAAAAATACAATTTGCCATCCGCGAGTGCGTAAATGGTTTGAGCATTCATAGCAGTTTGCATTACAAACAAAAGTGCCAGAATGGTAATGAAATTTAAAAAAAAGTGCGTACGTGTCGTTTTCATGATCCAATTTGGTTTAATATTATAATAATTTTACTGTCCTGCATCATGTGATGAGGAAAGGTTTAAATTTTTTTGTAAAAAAAGTTATGATAGCTGATGTAATATCAGCAACAGAATTGGCAGCCTTTATTATTGAAATTATCTAAAGGGAGTTAGATTTTAAATCTGTTTTAATGAAATACGGTTATACTGGAATGGATGGTTTTGAAAAAGATATAAATTATTGTAAAAAATGATTTTTATAATTTAAAATCTTTATAATCAGTTGATTATTGGCTTTGAAATTATTTCCGACTCAAATACACCCCTCCCAAAATCAAGATCATTCCGACCAAATGCTGCCATCCGAGCGCTTCTCCATCCAGTACGCCCCAAATGACCGAGACGATTGGCATCAGGTAAGCGGTGGTGGACGCAAAAACCGGGGTGGTTTGTTGGATTAATTTGAAGTAAATAATGGTCGCCAGCACAGTACCCACCAAGGATAGAAAAGCAACGTAGCCCAGCGCCTGCCACGCCTGCGGATGCGAGGACATTAGTTGGAAAAAATCGGTGCCGGAAGTCAGGTAAATAAAGGAAGGAACGCCAACCATGGTAAAGCCGACCATGCTGATTTCCAGCGAGGTTAAATCACGAAAAACGGTGGCAACCAGATTGGCATTGATGGCGTAGCAAATCGTGGCGAGCACGATGAGGAAAGAATAAAAAATGTCGGCTTGCAACTGCTGGGCGTTACCCGCAAAAATGAGCACCGACGCGCCCGCCAGCCCTAGCAATACGCCCATTAATTTGGAACCTATGAATGTTGCTTGAAATATGATTAGCCCAAGTAATAATGTAAATAATGGCACTAAAGAATTTAAAATGCCTGCTACCGAACTGCTAATGTGCTGCTGTGCAAATGCAAATAAAAAGGAGGGTATGGCACTGCCACATAGCCCAATAAGTAAATAAAAATGTAATCTATTTACATCTACTTTTCGCCAATGATATAATAAAAATGGGATGAATGCGGTAGCTGAAAACGCTTGGCGCAACAAAGCCACTTGAAGTGGGGCATACACATCCAGGCTTTTTTTTATAAGAATGAAGCTACTGCCCCAAATGAGGCTCAAAAAACCGAGGGTTAGAAAATTTTTTACACGAGGGGAGGCGTTGACACGCTCGCGCAGGGAATTGGCGTTCATTGTTTAAATTTAATCTAGGCTAAATGTTCGGGAAAGGCTAAAAGTTCCGCTGCTTCATAAATTTTTACACCGACGGTCGTTTCAAATGAAATTTCAATCATAATGCGCGCCAACTGCCGCACGTGAATGGGACGAAAATTTTGAAATAAACCCCAGGTATTCAGCGTGTTAAGTACATTTAAACCAAGTTTTTCCATCGGGCGGGTCTCTCTGCGATTGCCATCTAAAATGCCAGGACGCAATATGTTGATTCGCTTAAATCGTAAGCCCTGCACTGCCTGGTCGAGCTCACCTTTGGTGCGCATGTAAAAAAACGGGGAATTTTCGCTTGCTCCGCTTGATGAAATTAACACATACGTATCTACGCCGTTTTGTGCAGCGATTTCTGCTACCTGGTATTGATAGGTGAAATCTACTTCGTACTGCGCCTCCTGGCTGCCGGCTTTTTTTAGCGTGGTGCCCAGTGCAGAAAACAGCACATCGCCCGTCACGATTGAGCGCCAGTATTTGGGTTGGTCAAAATCTATAATATGTTCTTCCAGTTTTGGATGCGTGAAGCCGACCGTACGGCGCACCAGGATTTTTATTTTATCAAAGCGCGGATCATGTAATAATAAATCCAGCAGTTGGGAGCCGGTTAAACCGGTAGCGCCTACAATAATGGCTGTTCTCATAGCGCGGGGAGGTTAAAAAATGATTATAAATGAATAATCTTTTAAGATAATTTTTTTATCAATATGAATTGATTGTATCATAACAGAAAAAGATATTCACTGTTTATAAAATTTTCAATTCTTTAAGAATTTTATCGGCGATGCCCTTGCGCGCCGGACCAAAGTTGCCGCTGCCTTTTTTATGTACTTTTTTCTGAATGTGTAATGCAAAGAAATACACATTGTCCGCTTTTTCTACATAGCCCACGTACCAGCCGATGTTTTGCTTGCCTTGCACCGTCCAGCCGGTTTTGGCGCGCAACGCATACGAATCTTTGCGTTCTACAACCATGATATTTTTTAACTGTTCCACCGAATTTTTTGAAAAAGGCAAATCATTATTATAAATACGTTTCAGAAATGCAACCTGTTCAAGCGGTGAAATGCGGGAATTGCCCGTAAGCCAAAACGTATCAATATTGCTCGCTTGCACGTCCATATTGCCATAATTGGCTTTTTGCAGCCATGTTTTCATGCGCTCAGCGCCCACTTTTCGTGCAATTTGCTGGTAGCAAGGTACACACGACAATTGAAACGCCGTTTTTAATTTCATATCGCGATTCCAATCGGCATTCCAGCGTCGCACGCCATCCCAACGTATCATTACATTGGTATCCACCACGCCGGTTTCCAAACCAACCAACGTATTAAAAATTTTAAACGTAGAAGCCGGCAGATAGCCTATTTTAGCTCCTTTTGAATTGTAAACCAAGTAGTTATCTTTTTTTAAATCATATAATAAAAAACTGCCTTTTACTTCATCTTTATCAAAATAAGCTTTCCAGTGCTGCTGCTCTATCCAATTGGAAGGCTTAAAACTGAAAAAAAAGAGCGCCCATAACAAACCCAATCCGATTCTCATACTGTCTTTTGTCTAAAATTCAAAAATTCGATTTTCAAAGCTAAAATATTGTACTCAATTCACTTCCTTGCTTTTTTTGGCAATTTTATAAAATTTTAACAGGTTTGTAAAAAGAGCAACTTTCTCCAAACGCCCATTTTTTAGGCGATTTTCTTGCACATTTTGGCAATGATGAGGTTATGATGAAGTTAAAATCGCAAAAATTTGCAACTTTATGCAAAAAATTTGCTGTCTTTTGCAACGTTTCTACCAAGAATGGTGTATATAGAATCAAACAAACAACTTTTGAATGGAAAGCACCTTGCGCTTGATTTAAAAGTTTTTATCATCCGACTTAAAAAAAGATTATTATGAAGCTTACCCTTTACAGGGTGATGCCGTTTGCTGCCATGGCAATGGATTTGTGGATGCTGTGGGCAAATGCAAGTGGAATTGAACTGTTTACCCTGGATCACCTGAGAACACAATTGATGCACCTGACCGGACACCTGCTCGATGTTCGCTGCTATGATTGGATTTTTGACTGCCTCCAGTCGTTACCTGACAATTATAGTGATTTTAACTCGGAGGAATTGATGCACCAACTTACTGCAAAATTGGATGCACTTTATTGGATGATTGCAACTTATTTCCTGACGATTGCTGCTCAATTGTTTCTAAATGTATGGCGCTGCCCTGGCACAGCGCGTTTCAAAAATGTCATCACATCGCAACATGTATCATTCCAAATTAAAAATCTAAATGAAATTGTGATAAAAACTAAATGGAGTATGGAAGTTTAGTAAAAAAGTAGTAATCACCCGACGCTGAATGTCCCCTTCGCCAGTCGGTTGACGCGCCGGTGGCGAAGGCGTGACATGCTCTATGTAAGTGCTGCAAAATGAAGTGCTTATCTTGTTATGGTTTCTACAATGCAAAGCGGATATTTTTATTAAAATTTTTGCTGATACAATGAACCAGAATACTGATTTTTAGCTTAATAGGTTGTAATTTTGGTTTTCCAATCCCGGTGAAAATCGAAGCCACTCAATCCTTTAAATAAAATCAAATTATGGATTCCAGCCATCCGCTGCCAGAAATGTATCGCGAAGATACGGCGCTAAACGTAGCCCCGCTGTTTCAAATGCTCGATACCGAAAACAAAGGCTTTATCGCCGCTGAAAAACTTTTTTCGCACCTGCGCAAAGAAGGTATTTTGCAAGACGATCTGCGTTTGCAGAAAACTTTAGCTGAATTAGAAGACCATAGCCAAAACGGCTCTTTGTACGGCACGCTATCTGCCATTGAAATGGAGCACGTAGTGCGTCAAAATGCAGTGATCAAAAATGCCTTGACCAAGAATCTGATCATTCCTGATTTTGAAGAATTTTGCCGCGACATTACCGATATTTATCATCAAACCCGCAGAAATCATGGCGGGCACGTCGCTTCTTACATTCCTCAGTTGGCAAGGGTGGAGCCGGAGCAATTTGCTGTTTCAGTTTGCACCATTGATGGGCAACGTTTTTCCATTGGTGATTCGTTCAATCCGTTTTGTTTGCAATCTACTTGTAAACCAATTAATTATTGTTTGGCATTGCAAGATTTGGGGGAAGATAAAGTTCACCAACATGTAGGACGCGAACCGAGTGGTCGTTCGTTCAATGAATTGTCGTTGAATGCCTTAGGCTTGCCGCACAATCCGCTGATCAACGCCGGCGCCATCATGTGTGCGTCCCTCATTAAAAATCAGTGGGATATGGCAGATCGGTTTGATTATGTATTTAATACCTGGCGGAGCTTGTGTGCTTATAAAAGTGTCTCGTTTAACAACGCAGTTTATTTGTCAGAACGGCAGACCGCCGACCGCAATTTTGCGCTGGCTTACTTTATGCGTGAAAATCGCGCTTTCCCGGAGGGAATTGACCTGACCGAAACGCTAGAGTTTTACTTCCAATGCTGTTCGATTGAATCGTGCACACACAACTTAGCCATTGCTGCTGCGACCCTTGCCAATGCTGGGGTGAACCCCATGACGGGCGAGCGACTGTTCAGCGAGCGCGTAGTGCAGCATTGCTTATCGCTGATGCTGAGCTGCGGTATGTACGATTTTTCGGGCGAATTTGCGTTTAAAATAGGCGTACCCGCTAAAAGTGGCGTTTCAGGAGCTTTGTTCATCGTCATCCCCAATCTGATGGGCATCAGCATTTGGTCGCCACGATTGGATAAACATGGCAACAGCGTGCGCGGTGTCGAATTTTGTGAACGTTTGATTGAATTGTATAATTTTCACAATTTTGATTCGCTTACCCGCGATACGGAAAAGAAAAATCCGCGAAACAAGAAATATGAAGCCCGTGTGAATCAGATTGTCAACCTTATTTATGCTGCCAGCTATGGCGATCTCGATGAAATAAAACGCCTGGAAGCATTGGGCGCAGACTTGAGCAGTGCTGACTACGACGGACGCACCGCTTTGCATCTGGCGGCTGCCGAAAACCAACCGGAAGTGGTCAAGTACCTGATTTCCAGAGGTATAGATATTCGACCGGTGGATCGTTGGGGAAGTACACCCATTGAAGATGCTCGTCGCGGACAACATGAGGAGGTGATTCGATTGTTGGAAAATGCGCGCGCACTGGTGGGCTAAATGAAGAAGCATAAAATGAATTTTTTTCAAACGGAAACCGAGATTGATGCCCTCGTTGCACAATTTCAACACCAAACATTGCCCATAAAGGAATGGACGCACGAGGCGCATCTGACCGTCGCGCTCTGGCATTTGAAAAACCATACGTTGGCTGAAGCCACTTGCATGCTGCGCAGTGGCATTATTACTTACAATAAAGCGACCGGTGGTGAAAACTCGCCAACACGCGGCTATCATGAAACCATCACTTTACTTTGGATAAAAATTATATATGATTATGTAATTAAAAATCAGGATAAAAATTTACAGGATTTATGTAATGCTTTTTTGTCAAGTGCCTATGCCGACCGGACGTTTCCCTTGCAATTTTATTCCCACGAACGCCTATTTTCAACGGAAGCGCGTGCATTTTGGGTAGAACCCGATCAAAAAGCATTGATATTTGATTAGACATGCTAAATTCGTCTCAGCTTTAATGTTCCAGCACTTAAAATAAATATTTATACTCGCAGTTTTACACTTTTTTTATGTGATTGGAAAAAAGAAACCTGGAATTTGTTATTTATTCTGGGGCTGATTCTAGGTGCCATTTTTGCCTCCACCGTACTCAAAAATCCAGCGCCCATGCAGGTTGCCGATCACACGATGCAGGTAATAAACAGTTACAGCATCATCGAGCATCAAAAGTTACTACTCGTCCAAATATTCACTTGAGAGAATATATCTATATTTAAAGGCTTAATTTTCTTTGTAATCAGCGGATTTTTAGTCGGCTTTGACACACGCTATGCGGGCGGCTGCACTTCCGGGCATTCCATCACCGGCTTAGCCATGCTGCAATGGACTTCGCTGGTTGATACCATTTGCTTTATGCTCGGCGGCTTTTTTACCACGCAATTATTATATCCGCTTATTTTTAAATTATTTTGATAATAATTAAATAAGATTTAGTGCAATTTTTTTACCTTAATGCCTTTGTGGCAAGCATTTTTTAATTTCACATCATGAAAAATATCAAAAATATCATAGCAGGCATTTTTTCGGCATTGTTTTAGTAAAAACCGAAGTCATCAGTTGGTTTCCACATTCTGGAGATGTTTAGGCTCGATTCCTTTCACATGTATGGCGTCATTGGCACGGCAGTGGTGATCGGTAACCTTTCCGTACAAATTATTAAGCGTTTTAAAATAAAATCCATTGAAGGCGAAGACATTGCAATGACAGAACGCCCTTTTCAAAAAGGACAAGTGAGCGGCAGTTTACTCTTCGGCATGGGCTGGACGCCCACCGGCGCGTGTCCGGAACCAATTTTTGCACAAATTGGCATCGGTTTTATAGTGGTAATTATTACATTCCTAAGCGCGCTGGCGGGACGTGGGTGTATGGATTGATACGGGAACGACTGCCGCATTAGAAATGGAAAAGTGGAAGGATGGAGCGATGGAAAGCGGGCTATACAAGAGCTTTGTAAGGGTTCAAAAATTCTAATTATAATAATGAAGTTGTTTAAAATTAAAGATTTTGTTTAATATGAAAACGAACCAGTATAGTTGATAAAGCACCTAATATCGCCACCAAGGCACAAAATCACTAAGTCTCACGAAAGCTTTGTGTAAAATTTGTGCCTTGGTGTATTTGTGGCAGATCGTAAAAAACACTCATTTATTGATTAATATTAAGATTATTTATCAATTTTAAACAAGCTCAATATATAATTACAAATCAAGCGTATCCGTTAATACAGTTGGGGATAGATTCAATAAACTGTGTCATATTTTCTTTTCAGCAGCAAGTTTGTCATTTTCGATACTAAGGTCAAGTTTCAAACGTCCCTCAAAATGGATGGTTATGAGTGTAATACCTCGCCATTCGTTATTGTTATAGTAATAAGCCCTGGGAATTATATGTAATGGACTGTGTATCATTGTAGCCCGTGGATCAATTTTGCCGAAGGTTCACAAGAGAATTCTCCATATATCTACCTGAGGATCAATTACTTGTGAAGTCAAACAATTGGACGGATGACTATAAACGGATATTTAAATTGTTTCAAGAGAAGTTGAAATAGAAAGTCCTGGTAAGTTGTAACGTTTCTATTCATTTTAGTGTTATTTTTGTAAAAAAAGTAGCATGTCGCATCCTTTATTAAAACCATTGATGCATTCGCCGGAGTTGGGAAAGCTGGTAGAAGAGTTGAGTGAAATTTGGCGGGAGGAACAGCGCCGACGACACGATTTTTGGGCATCCGTAGATGAAAGTGTGAAAGCGGAATTTATTGACGGAGAGGTTATTTATCACTCCCCAGTGTATGGTCGGCATTGGAGGGCTTCTTCGAGGCTCAGCCGACATCTAATGAATTTCTTATATGATAATAACTTAGGGGAAGTGGCTTATGAAAAAGTAATGATTCGCTGCACGCGGAATGATTATGAGCCGGATATTTGTTTTTGGAAAGCAGAAACGGCGGCTCAGTTTAAACCAAAACAAAGTGCTTTTCCACCGCCAGATTTTATTGTGGAAATTCTATCGGATAGCACCATCGAGCGCGACCGAGGTGTAAAGTTTATCGATTATGCTTTACATGGTGTGCAAGAATATTGGATGATTGATGCGGAGGCAGGAACTTTGGAGCAGTATTTGTTAGATTCAGAAAATCGCAAATATGAATTAAAAGTTAAATTAATGGAAGGAATGGTGCATGCGGAAGCGATTCCAGGATTTTCATTAGATGTAAAATTTATTTTTGAATGAAGTAAGTAAAGTGTTACTGTTTTTTATTTGACGTTTTTTATTTGACGTTTTTTATTTGACGTTTTTTATTTGA
>CAZFBN010000057.1:0-31539 GCA_964517145.1 uncultured Saprospiraceae bacterium | reverse complement strand
ATACGGACTTGTTCACATTCCTGTGTGGATATGTGGAAAAAAATGTGGAAAACGTCATTTGTACCGACATCTCGAAAGATGGGCTGCTGCAAGGGTCATCTGTGGCTTTATACGAGGAAATTTTGAAAAGGTTTCCCGGTTTGAAATTAATTGCGAGCGGCGGCGTGACGACCATTGAGGAAATTGAGAAATTAAGAAATTTGGGGTGTTTTGGGGCAATTGTGGGAAAGGCGATTTATGAAGGGAGGTTGAGATTGAGTGACTTAGTGACCAAGTGAGGTGCGACAATAACACTATAATACCAAAACACATTAACACAATAAATAATGCTTGCAAAAAGAATCATTCCCTGCCTCGATATCAAAGATGGGCGCACGGTGAAGGGCGTTAATTTTGTGAACCTGCGCGACGCGGGTGATCCGGTGGAGTTGGGCGCTTTGTATAGTGAGCAGGGCGCGGATGAATTGGTGTTTCTCGACATTACGGCGACGCACGAGAAGCGCAAAACGATGGCGGCACTGGCACGCAATATCGCACAACATTTGAATATTCCATTTACCATTGGCGGCGGGATTAATGAAGTGGAAGATGCCGATGTACTCTTGACTTGTGGCGCGGATAAAGTGTCGATTAACTCCGCAGCCGTGCGGCGACCAGAGTTGATTGATGAAATGGCGAAGGCATTTGGTAGTCAGTTTGTCGTGTTGGCGGTGGACGCAAAAGAGATTGACAATGAATGGTTTGTGCATTTGAATGGCGGTCGGATTCCGACGGATATCAAATTATTGGATTGGGTGAAAGAAGCGGAAAATCGCGGTGCGGGCGAAATTTTATTTACTTCGATGAATCACGATGGCGTGAAGCAGGGCTTTGCTTGTAATATTACGGCGAAGGTTTCGGAGTCGATTTCCATTCCGGTAATTGCGTCGGGAGGGGCGGGCACGATGGCGCATTTCCGTGAAGTTTTTACAGAAGGCAAGGCAGATGCGGGTTTGGCGGCAAGTATTTTTCACTTTCGGGAAATTGGGATTGGGGAGTTGAAGGCGTATTTGAAAAAAGAAGCCATTCCCGTTCGATTGTAACAACAACCCAACCATTTTTGCAATAGCCTCCGTCTTTGAAAGAAAAACAGTATGAAAACAAAGGTGCTTTTTTCTTTGCTGCTTTTGACTTTGGCTATTTGGAATTGTCAACAAGACGATGATATTCAATCACTTGCGTTGGCAGATGAGTGTCCGAACTGCATTAATTTTGAAAATGTACAAGTCGGGCAGCAGAGTCGGTACGTCGCGTTTACCGGCAAACGGGATTTTGAAGATCAGGATTATCATTACCTTTCGGATACTCTGGTTGTACAAGTGGCGGCGCAAGAGGGCGAGGATTTTATCCTAGAAGAATTTTTGACTTCCAACCCGGATTCTATCAGAACTTATCGTATTTCGTTGATAGATAACAATATAAACATTCGGTTAAATGAATATTGGATTGGTTCCTGGTTATTTCAAGGTGGTACCAACATTCAAATTGCACTGGAACCGAGGGATTATCAATCCGCAGAAATAAAAGGCTGGGAAGCAATTGTGTCTTGTGAAACGGCACCTTGCTATGGGTATCTTGCTGAATATGAACAGGGTAGATTTAATTATAATGATGTATATGTCTATCGAAATTACGGACCGATGGCTTGGGATGGGAATGGCTTTTTTGCGATTTACAATTCAAAATATGGCATTGTGCGGAGCGTTTCCGTAGGGAGTTGGATTCCGGTCGGAAATGGTTGGGATTTAATTGTGGAATAGCGCACTTATTCTCGCAATAATTGTGAAAATTTGCATCGGAGATAAAATGAATCGCCGATGCAAATTTTTTTTGATCAACTCGATTTTACAAAAAGTGATGGCTTAATTCCTGCCATCATTCAAGACGCAGTTACGAATAAGGTGTTAATGCTCGGTTTTATGAATGCCGAAGCCTTGCAAAAGACTGTAAATGAGCAGATTGTTACTTTCTTTAGCCGCAGTAAAAACCGCCTTTGGACGAAGGGTGAAACCTCCAGCAATTTCCTACACGTCGTTGATATCAAAGTGGATTGTGACAATGATACAATTTTAATCAAAGCCCGCCCCGACGGACCAACCTGCCATACCGGCGCTGATACTTGTTTTAACGAGGTGAATCAGCCAGATAATTTTCTCTGGGAACTGGAAAAAGTCATTCAAGATCGCAAAGCCAATCCGAAAGAAGGTTCTTACACGACTTCGCTTTTTAATAAAGGCATCAATAAAGTGGCGCAAAAAGTAGGCGAGGAAGCGGTGGAATTGGTCATTGAAGCCAAAGATGACAACGAGGAATTATTTTTAAATGAAGCGGCGGATTTATTATATCATTATTTAATTTTATTAACTGCAAAGGGCTATAAATTGCAAGATGTGATTGATGTGTTGGAAAGTCGTCATCGTTAGCGATTGATTATCAATTATTTAAAATTGCAATTTTCATTTTTATGAAATTTCACCCAACCTTTTGCGGGGCTGCTCCGTCTTACCCAACGATAAACAAAATAATTTGACAGCAAACCGTTAGGATCCACCCGACTCGAAAGTCCTAACCATTTCAAAACCATTTAATCATGAAAGCAAGTACGTTAATGAGTGTGCTGCTCCTGGCAGCAATGGGATTGTTTTTTACTGCCTGTGAAGACGACGAAAATGAAGGCGCTTTATTTGAATTCAAATACGATTTTGCGACGAACGCGAATGGCTGGACCGGCGATTTCGCGGATTATCCAGTGGGGGAAGAAACTTTCTACGAATTGAATTTCACGCACGATACCTTGCCTGCGCCGCTGGACAAGTCGAAGAAAGCCTTGAAAATCAATGGCAACAATCACAGTGACGATCTCTTTATGTTTACCAAAAAGAAGCTGACTGGATTGGCACCTAACACGGAGTACACCGTTGATTTTGAATTTGAATTAGCTTCCAACCTACCGACCAGTTCCGTTGGCATTGGCGGTGGTCCTGGTACTTCCACGTATGTGAAGGCAGGCGCGAGCGCGAGCGAACCTAAAAAAGTGGCGACAGAGGATTTTTATGAACTCAATCTTGACAAGGGCAATCAGGCGCAAGGCGGCGACGACGCAGTTGTGCTGGGTACTTTGGGCATCAGTGGTGACGATTTTGTCTACAAACTGATCAAACGCAGCAACGAAGAAGAAGCGTTCAAAGCCAAAACCGATGGCGAAGGCAATCTGTGGGTTTTTCTGGGCGTAGATTCTGGTTTTGAAGGCGTTCACACGTTTTACGTTACCAAAGCGAACATCAGCTTTCGTTAATATCGATAAGTAACGCCGATTAATAATCGGTGCCACGAAAAAATAGAATTAGAAGGGGAATTTTTCTGAAGGCTTTTCGATTTTATATCGGAAAGTCTTTTTTGTAAAGCAGGAGTCGTTCCGAAATTTATGGGTTTTCCGCGAAAAATAATGGAAGGACTCCTGTTATTAGAATTGGCAAATTTTACTGATTATCAAAATTATCATTGTCAAAATCACTGGTGTCTTGCTCAATTGGCGCTTCTTCTACCAAGCAGCCCGCCGGTCGCTCCTGTGTGACGTATAGCGTGATTTGCTCGCCCATGCGAATGGTTTGAAACTGCACATATTCGGGCTCTTGTTTCCAAATGTATGCACTGTTCAAATCGCTCACTTCCCCTACAATATTGCCGACTGCCAGGTTATTAGCGCTGATGATGAACGAAGCAGCTTCATATGTTTTGCACACTAAATCAGGGATTTCTACAAAATCGGCACTGCGCTCGGTCACCACAAACTCCAGCAAACTTCCGCGCGGCAGCTTTACGCCCCTGCGCAAATCTTCGTCGGTTATTTTCCGATCCTGATAAAAGAAATACAAAATTGTATTCGGTTCCAGTTTGGCATCAAATTGCCTTTCTTTAATTGAAGTTTTAAAACCGCGACTTTCGGCGGCAGCTTTGTATTGGTCATACAAATACCGCCCTACCAATTGAGGCAGTTCCGTATCACTCGGCACACTTTTTATCACCGTTAAATAAATGCGACGGCGCTGCTTCACGCGCGAAAACGGCGAAGGGTCTTGATCTACAATGGTTCCGGGAGCTTTGCCCTCGTTGCTACCGCTGGCATCTATCGAATCGATCACCACCATGCGGAAGCTGCGGTCGCGTGCGCGGCGCGTGGCTTCATCGAGCGACATGCCAATGTAGTTGCCCACTTGCACCGATTCATTGTGGCGCGTGTAAAAACGCAAAATCAGTCCCAGCAAGAAAAACAAGGCAATCATCATGCCAAGCCACACCGCAAAGTTTTTTAAGAAAATCGGTGAACTGATGAAGCGCCACACTTCCCCAGCAATGCGCTTGACGTTTTCCCAGAGCAATTCCGGTGAGAAAGGCGATGCGCTGGTGGTATCGCGGAATCGTTCTTGCATTGGTGCTTGCGTTTGGGCTTGGTTTTCTGTGGGCATCCCTAAAGGGTAAAACACGGGCGTTTCGTGCACGACCGGCTCAACAGGCTCAGCCGCTGCGGGCACAGGCGCCGAAACGATGTCTTCCCGTTGTTTTTTCTGAAAAGCAAAAGTCAAAATTTTATCAATAAACTCATAAGGCTTGTAATTGCTCAGCGCAGCCTGGTGGAAAATGGCAGTTGCAGGCGTCATGCCTGGCAGCGAATTCACTTCGATTACCAGCGTCTCCGCACGACTGTTATCATATATCCGCACAAAAGCGTCAATCCGGGCGTAGCCTTGCACATTCAAAATGCGCGCAGCACGTTCTAAATCACTTTTTACCTTTTTTGCAATTGCCTCATAATCAGGCTTAAAGCGTGCCGGTGTAATGTTTTGACCTTCCCCTGCTAAAAACTTTTCTTCCAATGACAAAACTTCGCCACTTGCCAGTGTTTCCGAGGGTTCAAACATTTCATACCGCAAGCTGCCGTCGGCATTATAATGCGTGAGAAAACCACCCGTAATTTCCATAAACCCGACTGCCCCGTTGGCAGTAATGAGGTTTTCAAATAAAATTTCCTGCTTGCGCGGAAATTCTTCCTTGGGTTTCAACTTCAAGGTGCGACGCGCTTCTTCGCCTTCTTGTCCGAGCGGACGATACATCAATCGTACAAAAGCTTCCAATTGCTGGCGCGAATTGATCACTTTCACCGCCGAACTACAGCCATCGTCAACCGGCTTGGCTATAAACGGATAACGAAATCGACTTTCGATCCGATTGAAAAAGTCTTGTGGACTTGCTTCATAATCGGCTTTTTTTAATACCAATTGATCCGCAACCGGAAAGCCATTGTTTTTTAATGCTTTTAAAGTTTGATTTTTATTAATCGTAATAGCGGACGACATGGCATCCGAACCATTATACGGAATATCATATTTATCCAACTGCTCTTGCAATTGCCCGTCTTCGCCTGGTCGCCCGTGTAAGGCAATAAACACGCCATCCACGCTGCGTTGCAAATCCTCCAGTGTCATCAGGCGCGGCTCGAATATGACATCGCGGGAGCCATATTTTTGTGTAATTTCAAAACATTGCGCTTTGATGTATTCTATTAATGGATGCTTTTTAAAATGTAATATTTTATCCCGAATATCATCCGCATTGTCTTTTAATAATAAATTGATAGGAATGCGATACATTTGATAATTATAATCTTCGCCGGTCAAAAACACAGGCATGGGATCATATTTATCCGAACTTGCTAATTTTTCATACACATTCCGACCGCTTTCCACCGAAATATGCCGTTCAAAAGAATAGCCGCCGAGCACTACTGCAATGTGCCGCTGCTTCGCCGTTGCTGATTGTAAGTCGTTGATATTCAAATCTAACAAATCGAGCAAGGTTTTATAAGTAGCTCGTTCAGGGTGTTCCTTCAATCGCTCCTGCAAAGAAACGCGTATGATAAAAGTCAGGAATTGCGAAGGGTTCAACCCAATTTCCGCTGCCTGGTGGAAAAAGAAAGACGAAGGCAGCATGCCCGATGTGGTATTCGGATCATTTAAAAAAATACGACCTTCCGCTGTAATAAACCCGTCAATGCGAGCATACACGTGAAAACCCAAATCGACAAACAAACGCTCGGCTTCCTTGCGAATCTGGTTGATCTGTTCCTCCGGCAAGTCAATGGGGGTAAGCTTGCGCGACAAGCCAGGCATGTATTTCGAGCGATAATCAAAGATTTCGCTGCCCTTCACAATTTCCGTTGGAGGCAAGCCGACCGCCGTGCCGTCTTCCTTGCGAATGACAATGCAAGAGAATTCGCGTCCGCGAATGAATGCTTCCACAATGACCTGTCGCTCGCTCAAATGCCCTTCCAGCACAAAAACGCCTGCTTCGAGGTCAGCATTCACCGCTTTTTCATTCAAATAATCGAGCAACTGCTCCGGGTGATAAAAAGTAGTGCGTTCGCCATCAAAATTCACATCCATCGGAAAGCCCAAGCCATCGCGAATGTCCGTAAGCAAACGAATAAAATCTTCCCGTTCAAACTCACTACTGGTGCGCCAGCGTTCAATGGTAATCACTTCGCGGAAAAACGCGCGATTCACCGCTTCTTCAAAAGCTTCCAAGCCGCCCTGTTCGTCCACGATTGAAACGCCGATAGAGGAGCCTTGATTCGCCGGGCGAATCACAATTGGAAAACCAACGGTTGCAATGGCTTCCTGATAGAATTCGCTTACATTGCCGCTGATCCATTCTGCGCGATCCAGTACGCTGATTTTGGGCGCGTCAAAGCCTAGTTCTTTCATCAATTGCTTTTGCCACACCTTATCCATGCCAATTTGGCTAGGACGCACGCCGCTACCGGTGTAAGGAATGTTCAAAGCATCTAGCTGTTGCTGAATTTGCCCGTCTTCGCCATATTCGCCGTGCAGCGCGAGAAAAGCAATATTGATGAGTTGAGGCAGCGCTTCCGGCTCAATTTTCCTACCGACTCGACTTATGATCGCCGTTTGCTCTTCTGGAGTAAGCCGTCCGAGGCTTTCCACATAAATCTGAAAACCATGTGACGAAGGCGGCAGCGTGTCTACTGGTGGGAAAAAATCGCGGATCGAACCTTTGTAAATATAATGCCAGTCGAGCAGAATAAAATTGCGGAAGCTATCCACAAAAATCGGAATGGGCTCGAAGAGGGTTTTATTCAAATTGTCATACACGGTACGTCCACCGGCGAAAGCAATTTCGCGCTCGCGGGACGGGCCCCCAAAGAAAATGCCTACGTTAATTTTCATTGTACAATTGAATGGTTGAAAGGGTCGAGGTGTTTATAATGGTTGCAAATTTGCTTCATTTTAAACAAACCTCTCACAAAACCTTTTCCACTTTCTCAACAAGTTGAGAGGAAGCGTTGGCTAAACTGTGGACAAAGATAGGAAAAGTTTGAGAGAATCATATTGGTGAATCTCGACCCGACGATTGTCAATGAAATTAAAAAACAGCTATCTGTATCATTATTTTGACGAGTCGTGGTTTTATGAAAATAGAAAAAGTCATCCCGAATTTTGCGAAAAGCCGAAATTTCGGAATGACTTTTATTTTAAAACAAGGAAAGAATGCTAACCAATCAAGTTCGCTCCTAGCGCTGCACCATCACCTTTTTTGTCACCATTCCCTCCATGCTGCGCACCGTGAGGAAGTACACGCCACTTGCTAACGTATTGGTATTCAATTGCATAGTGGGCGTCGCATTGTCAAAATGCTGCCGCTGCACTTCCTGTCCTTGCGCATTGAAGAGGCTCAGCACCACGCTGCCCTTTGGCAAGGTGTTGAATTGTACATTCAACAAATCGCGCGTTGGATTCGGGAAAACCAACACTACATTTTTATTTAACAAATCGTTGACGTCCACGGTTGCATTCGGATCTATTTGAATATTAGCACGTTGTGTAGGCAACCAGCCACCCGTACCGTCTTCTACCACAAACAAGAAACTGTCGAAAATCGCCGCATCGCCATTGTGCGTGTATTGCAACTGAAAATTATTGATTTCCGCCTGCGTGAAGGTACTCCCCACTTGCAGGGGTGCACCTCCGCGAGCGAGTGTGCCGTGCTGTGGCAGCGTGACCAACAGATAAGTCAATTGTAAAGGTGTATTGTCCGTATCGGTCACTTCCAGTTGAGCGCGGGTATAAGTATTGGTTTTCCCTGGTGGTACTTTCAGGGTATCATTTTTTAGCAAAGAAGGATTATTGGGCGACAAGGTGCTGCAAAACTCAATGTTCCAGCCTTCGATAGCGCCGCCACCACCGAAACCAGCCGTGACCACCTTGGTGCGCAGGGTCCAGGTGCCCGCTGTATTTTGCCCTTTGAAGGCAGACAATGGCTGATTGGGACGAACCACCAATTTATCATCTGGAGGGCAAACAATTTCAGTCGGCGCTTCATCGTCAAAACCCGTTTCAAACTTTAAGGTGTTGCCACATTTCTGATCGTACAAAATCACTTCCGTTCCCGCCGGGCTAATCAAGGAAATACGCAGGCTTTTCACAGGTTGATAGTTGGCTTTAATCAACGGAATGTTGACATCATTGATCGTACCTTGGGTAGGAATGGCGATGGTAGAATTGACCGTAGGTAAACCCGAACCGGAAATATTCACCGGCACGTTGGTACTGGCGGTTTCAGCACACTGGATGGCGGCAGTGCGGAATACCGAAGGCTCCAGGAACGCGCCTTTGCCGCATTCATTAGCAGGGCGGATGCGCCAGAAATAGAGCCGGTTCTCATCAAATTGGATTTGTGTAGGCACGTAGCTCGTATCTTGCAAATTGTTGACACTTGCAACCACCGTATTGCCAAAAGTAGGGCTTGTGGCTAATTCAAAATCGTAGGTATTGGCGTAGGGCGATTTTTTCCAAACAAACGTAGTCAAAAGCCCAATGTTCGAAGCGCCGTTAATTGGCTGTAAAGGAATCAGTTGTGAAAAATCATTCGATATCGTATTAAAACTAATCGGAATGGTTTGCGACACATTGTTGGTTGAAGTAGCTTTCAATTGCAAATTAAAAGTGCCTTCTACCTGCGTTTTAAATTGAATAGTCAAGGTGGACGATTCTGACGGTAACACTGGATTTTTAGAAAATGTCACAACGGCATCGCCCGGCAAGCTACCTTCGAGCGACAAGGTCAGCGGCGCATTGAAACCCAGAATATCATCGGTTTGTACCGTAAATTGAAGCTGATCGGGCAAGCACTGCTGCGGAATGGTGCGCGGTGCAGCGTTTAGCGTAAATCCTGCCTGCGTGGCGGGCCAAATTTGAAAATTACGATTGTTAATATCAAAGAAAATATTGTCAGCAGCTTCCACGCGCACGCGGGCACGATTGGTCGTCACTTCAGGAATTGCCACCTTAGCCACACCTGTATTCGGCACTTGCTGCGCCAGCACAATGGGGAACGTCGCACCGCCATCGGTAGAAAGCAAAATATTCACTGTTTTACAATTGACTAATGCTTTGTCGGTATTCGCTACATTCCAGCGTACTTCTACGTAAGTGCCACCTGTCCATTGTACCGTGTCGTCGTTGGGGTAAGTGATGGCAAAGGGTCCGGCATCTTTGGTCGCTTTGAATTTAACGTCTTTCCATACCGAAGCACCTGCTTGAGGGTGATTGTCTCGAACCAGACACCGAAAAGTTAAATCACGAGTAGTGTCTGGCAACATGCCATCAGGAGCTACCGCTTCATTCAAAATGCTATTTAAAGCTGGGAAAACGCGCTTAGGATTGGTGCTAGGTATCGTGATTGGGAAAAGCGCAGCATCTGCATCCAATTGTTCCCAGGAATAAGTCAGGGCATCACTGTCGGCATCCGTAGCAGAAGCTTTCAGTTCAAATGGCGTTTCGATAGGAATGTAAAAACCATTTGAATAGTTTAAAGTTAATTCCGGTTCATTGTTTTGTACCTGTACAATACTGGCGCAACCACTACCTGCCCCTGTGCGGTAGTAGGTCAACATTTGTTGAATAGAAAAGCTATGAAAATAGGAAAAAGGTATATCTCCATACGACATAATAGAGATACCACATTCTGGTTCGAAAGCAGTGCCAGGGCTACCTGCGTTAGCGACTGCGCCAACTAATCTATTGCAATTGTTACCAAATGTATGAGAAGCACTAAACTGATGCCCCACTTCGTGGGCAAAAGTTCCGATTGCGGTAGCCTCTACATTATTACCTGAAAAGCAAGTTACGCCTTGTGCTCGCCCTGTGGAACAGACCCCTCCAAGCGCTACACCTCCAACATCAGAACATCTGCCTGTAAATAAATGCCCCAAGTCATACTCTTGAAAAGAAATTCGGAAAACATTAGCAAATACTTCAAATTGCTGACTTACCAATTTTAAGCCTTCGTCGGCGTTGGTGTAAGGATCGGTTGCAGGGTCAAGCGAAATCAAGCGTTCATTATTGTTAATCAGAATTAACCGTATTGCTAAATCCCTTTCATACACTTGATTTGTCCGATTGACAGCGGTGTTGATGGCTGACATTACGCTGTTTACCGTTCCCCCAAATTTTTGAGAAAACTCCCCGGTTGTCGCTATAGCAATGCGAAACGTACGCAAATCAAGGGCTGCGCCATTTGCATCGCGCGACTGTATCTGGTCTTCCGTGGGCGCTACTCCCGGCAATTCATGCTCACTTGTCGTCACACCGCAAGGCAATAGTTCGGTAGGGCTTACTTCATCTTCAAAATAGGCATGATAAAATGTACCATTTGTCCAAACAGCAGGATCAATAAAAACAGAACGTCCGTTCCAATCAATCATAGCGTGAAAATTCACAGGCGAAATATCCAGGCGACCCGTAATGGTTTTATTAATTGTATGAACGACTTTAAAAGACTGAATATCAGGAAATTTCGCAGCCAAGCCCGGCTCCATTGTCGGCGACTCCACCACCTCAAACGCTTGCATGCTACCATCGGGCATCGGCAATTCCAATTGCAACGGCTGCCGCTTAGCCGCAGCGGTATTTTCTAAAGGTGCTTTAGCCAATAGATTACGCATTTCAATAAATTTCAATTGTAAACTTCGAGCGTGGCGTAGATTCAATTCTTTTTCGGGACTATCCATTGTCGGGAGGTCACTTTTAGCAACATCTTCCCACAAATTCGTTTGTGCAAATGAAAAAACAGTCAGCATTGCCAACAGCAGGGTAAATATTATTTTCATTGTAATAATTAATTAATTTGATTGCAATCTATGATAAGGCGTTATACCATTCGTGCTGCCCAACAACGAGGCGAGCGGCACATTTTACAAAAATAGACATCTGAACCCACTTCCGAAACTTCTCTTTGCAAATTTGTCGGATGTTTGCGCAATCAAAAAGTTGCCCTCTACCTGCCTACAAACTTTTGCAGTTTTTTCGGCGTTTATGGTGGCAATGATGAATCATCTGGCAAGGGCTGTTTCGGCTATGAACGACTGGGGCAAACGCGGCGTACCGTTTTTGTTTATTTTCGATTTTTCATTGCAATCACCTTTTGTACAGGAACTTACACATGTTGATTCGCAGCAATTACTTTTTTCTGTCAATGGCATTAAAAATTATGAATCGCCTCGAAGACCACTCCAAGCCGCTTATTTAAAAACATACCCGATTACATTCTCGGAATACCAATCCAAATTTAATTTGGTACAACAACACATTCAAGCTGGCAACAGCTTTTTGGTCAACCTGACCTGCCCCACACCTATTGAAACCAATATCACATTAAAAGAAATTTTCTTGTATAGCAACGCTCGGTACAAGCTGTGGTGGCGCGATCATTTTGTGTGTTTTTCGCCTGAAATTTTTGTGCAAATCCGCGATGGCAAAATCGCTTCTTTCCCGATGAAGGGTACGATTGACGCGTCCATTCCACATGCCCAACAGCTCATTTTACAAGATTTCAAAGAAACCGCCGAACATCATACCATTGTAGATTTAATTCGTAATGACTTGAGTATCATAGCCAAAAATGTGCACGTCGCACGCCTGCGCTACGTGGAGCAAGTACATACCAATGGGAAAACGCTGCTGCAAGTGAGCTCTAAAATTGTCGGCGATTTGAATAAAAATTTTGCTGAAAATTTAGGCGATTTATTATTTCAACTGTTGCCCGCAGGTTCCATCAGTGGCGCGCCGAAGGCTAAAACGTTGGACATTATCCAGGAAGCCGAGCAATACGAACGCGGTTTTTACACAGGTATTTTTGGTATTTTTGATGGCGTAAATGTGGACTGTGGTGTGATGATTCGCTTCATCGAACAGACACCTAATGGCTTGATTTACAAGAGTGGAGGGGGTATTACTGCTTTGAGCGAAGCGGAAAAAGAGTATCAGGAAATGGTGGATAAGGTATATTTACCACTCTCATTGACGGCTAAAATTTAGGAATAAAAAATGATGCAAACTTGCCTGGAAACCATAAAAGTACAAAACAAACGATTGTTTAATATAAATTATCACAATGCCCGCCTGAATCGCACCCGACGCATGCTTTTTAATAGTGAGCGTGATCTTGATTTGCAGCAAATTATTACTATTCCTGATAATATTGGTGAAGATATTTACAAATGTCGCGTCATTTATGATGTCATTATTCATTCCATTGAATTTACGCCCTATCAAATCAAGCCTGTTCAGCGCTTACAACTGGTAGAAGCCAATGAATTGGACTATTCCTACAAGTACCTCGACCGCAGTGCCCTCGCCGAATTACTACATTCCAGCAGCGCCGATGACATTTTGATTGTTAAAAAAGGATTTTTGACGGACACTTTTTACGCAAATGTTGTATTTTGGGATGGAAACCGATGGCTAACGCCTGCTACCCCACTACTACCTGGCACAAAACGCCGCTATCTGCTTGATAAACAACTAATTACGAGCGTCCCGCTGCGCCCCGCAGATTTACACCTTTTTGCACATGCCCGACTCATCAATGCGATGTTGGATTTGGACAGCAGTCCGCTGATTCCCATTCAACATATTTTTTAATCCTCACTTGTTAAAATTTTTCAAAATAGTCATACATTGTAAAGGAAATCCATATTTATAACTAAGCCCAAACCAAAAACCTATGCGCAAAATCAAACTATTCATCGCCAGCAGTTTGGATGGCTTCATCGCCCGTCCAGACGGTAGCCTCGATTGGTTGCCAAATGATGGAAATGATTATGGTTATAATGATTTCATTACCACGATTGACACCACACTGATGGGGGGCAAAACGTACCGCGATGTGCTTACTTTTGGCGATTTTCCGTACAAAAATCTTCAAAATTTTGTCTTTACCCGCAATCGAAGCATTAAGAAAAAGCCCTATGTGAAATTTATCTCTGAGCAAATTTGTCAATTTACTCACACCCTTAAAACCCAGACAGGCAAAGACATCTGGCTCATTGGCGGCGGCGAAATTATTGCAGAATTATTTAATGCAAACTTAATTGACGAATACATCATTACACTCATTCCTGTTATTTTGGGTAAGGGAATTCCCCTGTTTATTTCGCTCAACAAACAAGCGCAATTAAACCTCATAGATGTAAAACATTTTCCCACGGGCGTGGTGCAGTTATACTATCAAACCGCGCAAGTAAGCCTTGAAAAGTAGAAGTGATACCATTTTTAACGGGGGATTTTTTAGTACAATTCAACTAAAAATAATTGATAATAAACGAATTACCTATATTAAAAATATTTCATTAGATTAAAAATTGGAATTCACTCAAAAAATCTACCAGATTTATTTTGAGCTTCGTATTACAAAACCGCTAAAGTAGTTATCTTTAGGTGGCAACGATTTCGCCATATTACACAAGTCTATGAATATGTTTGAAAAACTATTACCTTATGATGCTGCTTATTTAATTTTAGGTGATTATATTAATTATTATCACCAGTTCAAACGCATTACCAAACGCGCTAAAATACGCTTTGAACATCGAGATTGGCATGGCTCGCAGGCAGATTCGCGCGAGCGGCTCACCATGTACCGCGACAGCGTAGGCGCTACGGTAGAAAAGCTGAAGGCTTTTTTGGGGGAGCGCGCTGCCGACCGCGAGTTGTGGCATGAGATGAAACAATTATATTTGGATGAAATATTAAATTTTAATACACGTAATATTGCAGAAACTTATTATAATTCCGTGTTCCGGCATTCACACAAAGGCTTGAGTGCGGATGAAGAATTGATGTTTGTGCACGCCACCGGCTCTTACCGCGAATTCAAATCTACCGTGCCCATTTATCATACTTTTTTTCTGGCAACACCGTTGGAAACCACTGTACGTCAGCTATTTGCATCTTATCCATTCGATGCGTCTTTTGAAGACCTGGAGCGTGATATTGCTTGTATTGTGTCGGCTTTGCAGCAAAAACTAGACCGCGAACGCAAAACCATGCGTGGTGCGCGCATTGAGATGTTAAAGTCGGTTTTTTTTCGCAATAAAGGCGCTTATTTAGTAGGGCGTTTTTGTCTGGACGAACGGGTGCACCCTTTTGTGCTGCCCTTATTACATGAAGAGGATGGTATTTACATCGATACATTATTAACAGAGCATAATGATGTAAGCTCCATTTTTAGTTACAATCGCTCCTATTTTTTAGTGGATACGGACATTGCCAGCGAAATGGTGGACTTTCTGCAAACGATCCTGCCATTTAAAAGCATGAGTGAATTATATAATTCTATTGGATTTGTAAAACACGGTAAGACAGTGCTTTATCGGGATTTCCTGCGGCATTTGGCAAAATCGGACGACAAATTTATCATAGCGCCAGGCGTAAAAGGGATGGTGATGAGTGTATTTACGTTACCATCTTATAATATGGTGTTTAAAGTGATAAAAGATCATTTTCCGCCGCCCAAAAATGTGACAGAACAAGAGGTAAAAGAAAAGTACGAACTCGTTTCGCTGCACGACCGCGTGGGGCGCATGGCAGACAGCCATATGTTTGAAAATTTTGTAATAGAAGTCAATCGTTTTTCCGATGATTTAATAAAGGAATTATTACAAGAAGCACCTTCTAAAGTAAAAATTCAAAATGGATTCATAGAAATCAAACATTTATACATTGAGAAAAAAATGATTCCTTTGAATCTTTTTCTTGAAACCGCTACTTTGGAAGAAGCCGAGCAAGTCATTGATGACTATGGGAAAGCTATTAAACAGCTGGCTGCTGTCAACATCTTTCCCGGTGATATGTTGTTAAAAAACTTTGGGGTGACTCGATTGCGCACGGTCGTTTTTTATGATTATGATGAAATTTGTTTTTTAACCGAATGTAATTTTCGGAAAATTCCAAAATCGAGGTACGACGACGATGATCTCTACGGCGAACCCTGGTTTTCGGTAAGTCCCAATGACATTTTCCCAGAGGAATTTACCAAATTTCTCATTGGCAGAGCTGATGTAAAAGAGATATTTTTCCGACTGCATGGCGATTTGTATGAGGTGAATTTTTGGCAGCAACGCCAGGAGCAACTGCGGCGCGGCGAGATTGTGGATGTGTTTCCGTACCACCGCAAATTGCGCTTTCGCAATGTTTTTGCAGCGCCGGAACCTGTATCAGTTGATGAGTTGAAAAGTTGAAAGGTTTATCCGATTCAATATTCCTCAACTTGTCAACCCTTCAATCTTTCAACAACTTTTATGAGTAAACGTATTTACGTGGCTGCTACCAGCCAACATGTGGGCAAAACGACTTGTACGCTTGGCATCTATTCGGTGCTGCGCGAGCGCGGGTACAACGTGGGGTATTGCAAACCCGTAGGACAAGAATTTGTGGATTTAGGTGAGCTGAAAGTGGATAAAGATGCCCTGCTTTTTTCTAAAATGATGGGCTTTGAGTTGCAAGCAGATGTGCATAGCCCGGTCATCGTGGGCAGTGGCTTGACCACCGCATATTTGGATAATCCTCGGCAATTTCATTTTAAAGAAAGGATTATTCAAGCAGCGGATACTTTGAGCGAACAGCACGATATTGTTGTGTTTGAAGGAACGGGGCACCCTGGTGTGGGCAGTGTGATTGACCTTTCCAATGCGGACGTGGCAAAGGCGCTGGGTGCAGAGGTGATTATGGTGGTAGAGGGGGGCATTGGTAGCACGATTGATGAACTAAATGTCAACCTCGCTTTATTTCGCGAACTAAATGTTCCCATTCATGGCATTATCATAAACAAGGTATTGACAGAAAAAATGGAAAAAGTGCAAACGCTCGTCAGCAAAAAGCTGGAGCGCTGGGGCATTCCACTGTTGGGACTTTTGCCTTATGATAAAGTATTAACACACCCCATCATGGAAACGATTCGCCACGCAGTGAAGGGGCGTACGGTTTTTAATGAAGAATATTTGGACAATTGGGTGGAGCATATCGTGTCCGGCGCTTTGGTAGAACGGCGTGAAGTAGAGCATTTTGAGCGGTTGCTACTAATCGCCAGCTGCAGTCGGCTCGACCGCGTACTGGAAGTGCTAGAGGAGCTCTGCGCCGAAAGAAACATAGAAGGCTCGCCGCTGGCTGGCATTATCATTCATGGTGTTTCAGATTTTGTGCCTGCGTTTTTAGCCAATTTTAATAGCTACGATTACATCCAAAAATATAACATTCCGGTTATTTCCACCACTTTGGATACATACGGTTCTGCCTTGAAAATCAACAAGATAGCGGTCAAAATTCACCTGCGCACCCTTTGGAAAGCCGAACGCGCCATTAAAATGATACGAGAAAATGTGGACTTGAGTAGGGTGGTGTGAGTTAATGAATGAATAATTGTTAATAAAAAATATTGCAATTTAAAAACTCCACCTGCCCCGTCTTTACTGCTTCCACGCTATTGGCAATCATCTGTTTCAATACTTCCATATCAACATTTTCCAGTTTTTTAATGTAAAGACAACTCTTACCCGTTTTATATTTACCAAGTTGTTGTAATAACTCCTGCTGGCGCGTCAGTCCACCCATGAGGTAAAGCGTGAGGTCATTTTTGCGCGGCGAGAACCCAACGATAAACCAATCGCCCTCGCGTCCACTGGCATATTTGTAATGATACTCCCCAAAACCAACGATGCTGCTACCCCACATGCGCGGCGCTGCCTGCGTAGCTTCCTGCATGATTTCCAGCACTTTATAACAATCCGCCCGGCGCTGTTCATCCTCTACGTCCTTCAAAAAATCATCTACGCTTAGGTCATTCTGCTTGGTTTTCAATTCAGCCATGCTATTTCATTTTACCCCTCAAGTTACAAAAAATCCTTCAATTTCCTAGTAGAATTCTATCCTCCGCCACTCCTCAAAACCATTCACCGTATGCCCGCGTAGCGAACTTCACCCATGCTCACTTTTGTAAAATCTCCCACAGTGATCGTCAACTCACACCTGTTTAAAATTGATGTCAATTATTTTATAAATAACTTGTTGTAATAAACGATTAAAATCTTCTGGCTTTTCAATCATAGGATAATGGCTGCTGGCGTGCATGTAGGTAATATCATAACCCGATTTTACATGCTCTTGTAATGCCGCTTCATTCGTCGGATAATAATCACATTGTATCAAATATAATTTAAAACGCAATTGTTGTAATAAGTCGCGCTCTCGTTGCCAATAATTAAATACGGCTTCCGTAGTACGCACACCCATCGGGGCATACGCATTACGAAAATCATTGATAACTCGATTGGTCGTCTTTTCGTCGGTTTCTGGTGTCACCAAAGCTTGCCGGGCATACCATTCCGACGCATTAGCAAAATTATCCTGCATTTGTTGCAGAATAACAGGTATTTGCGCTTTAAATTCAGGAGGCATTTCCGTGCCTGCCATTTTGAAAGTATCAATTGCAATAAAGCCAATAATCGGTGCCGGGTGCGCCACTGCCGCTTCCAATATGACATCACCGCCCATAGAATGCCCGATTAATATTACATTTTGTAAATGTAATTGCTGAATAAGCGCTATTACATCTTTACCGAAGGCTTCAATCGTCCAATCGGTACGATTTTTACCGGATTGCCCATGCCCCGCCAGGTCGAGCGCTACCACATGATATTTTTCGCTGAAAAAATGAATTTGAGACTGCCAGTAAGAGTGGTCAATAAAGGAACCATGTACAAATAATAAAGTGATATTGCCACTGCCTTTTTCCACGTAGTGCAGCGGGAGGTGTTCGTGTTCCGTGTGCATTGGAAGGATTTTCTGGTTAAAGATTTGATTTCTAGATGAAACGTTTTTGGCGAGTGTTTAATTCCCTGAAAATACATTTTATTCTTTTACTAAATGTTGTAAGCATATTCTTGCTTTATTCATTTAGCAATGCCTGAAACAACGCTACAAACTGCCCCACATGATACGCATCCGCCAAGCCATGATTCACATAAATTGCCACCGGCATCCGCAGTGCATTGTTCTCTTTTACAAATTTGCCGACCGAAATCTTCGGCGCACTATCCCGATACGAAAAGCTCCGCGCATGCGTCAAGCCCGTAAAGCGCAGCCAGGGCAAGGCAGAAAAATGAATGGTATCCACGCGTTTGGCATCCTCATTAAAACGAAGCCCCGGCATGCTTTGCACCGCATGAATTTCTGCATTTACATTTTTTATAAAATCCTGTAAGTTTGGTTCAAATTCGATAAAAGAAAATCCAAACGTGCCATCCGCCCGCCCGATGGTAGAAGACACATGAATAACATCATAACAGTAAACCTGCTCATTTTCAATACGATAGCGGAAGTTTTCAATTTGATTCGCCGCTTTTAAAGCCAGGTATAAATAATATTGAAAAAAAGTAATACCAAGTTCCTTTGCTTTGGCGTAGGCTTTCGTCACGTCCACCTCCACCACAACGCCAAAAAACGGCTCGTCCATGCGCGAAAAAAATTGGTAATGTTCCCTGCGATTCCAAGTATTGAGGTCGAGTAGGGTTTTCATGTGCGTGGTGCGATTTTGCTTCAAAGGTAGAGGTAATTAAGGATTCCAGCAGAAGAAAATTACGTCCTCTCAAAGGAATAGCACTTTGCAACGTAACATATTAAACCACTGAAGGTAAGTTTAAGAACCGCTGGAGGTAAGTTTAAGAACCTAAAAAGGTTCTCTGTTGAACCTCTACAGGTCGAGCTTAGCACCTATTTAGCATGAACGAAGCACCTTTGAGGGTGGAGGCAAGCACCTATATAGGTTAAACCTTGAACCTTGACAGCATGAAAGAAGCACCTTTCGAGGTTAATATAAGCATCTCTAGGGGTTCTATTTTGAACCTGTATGGGTTGAATTGTAAACCTTTACAACATCAAAGGAGAACCTATTAAGCATCTTTATTGAACCTTTATAGGTTCTTACTTGAACCTCTACAACATGAAGCCAGCACCTCTAAAGTATTTTTACAGCATTTATAGAAATTAAACCTTGAACCCCAATAGGTTGAACCTTGAACCCATTGTGCATCTTGGCATGAGTGAAATAGATAAAACAAAAGGTAATGGGTCAAAAAATGGCGTAAGGATGTCATCACTCAGAGTGATGACATCCTTGTATTTCTGTCATTTACTAGCTTTTTATTCTTTTATAAATTGATATATCAACTGCTTTGACCCACTACCAAACAAAAAACCTTGCGATTCCACTGAACCACAAGGTTTTCCGACTTCCCACTTCCGACTTCCCACTTCCGACTTCCCACTTCCGACTTCCCACTTCGATCAATACCCCTCCGGCAAATTCACCAAGGATCGGTCGTTCGCAAAATCATACAAAGTGCTGCGGCGCAGGTCGTAATAAGCTTCCCAAAAATTGCGCAGCGAGCCAATGTACGTGCGGCGGGCGGATTCTTGTTCCTGTACAGCAATATTTAAATCTGTAATGCCGATTTTGCCAATGTAATAGCGATTTCGAGTCATTTCCTGGCGTTTGCGGGAGACCTCGTAGGCACGCAAGGCGCGTTGCACCTGATCACGAACTAAGTCGAACTGTTTGACTTTCAACAAGATACTTTGCTCAAAATTGACGCGCTCCTGAGAAACGTTGAGGCGTTCGAGTTCGAGATTGGATTGAGCGGTCTCACGGCGCGCTTTAGCTTTGCCCCAATCTGCAATGGGAATGTCAATCCCAATGGTCAATTGCTCTCGGTCTAATGGACTTTGATAGGCATCAGAAAAACCGGAGGCAGTTTGTTGCAAACCAAAAGCTGCATTGATATTGATTTGTGGTCCGGTGGTGCCTTTGGCTTGAGCCAGATTTCGTTCGGCTTGTCGCAAGCGCCGTTCGAGTGAAACGATCAGACTGCGATTTTGTAAAGCGTATTGCAATGCCTTATTCGGATCGACTTCAAAATTAGGAATGTCGGTGGGCGGCACCATTTCAAACGTCACGGTACGTTGAATGCCTAAAAAATTGCGCAGTTGTTCGATGCTGGATTGCAAATTTAAAGTGGATTGTGCCAGCGAATTCTCTGCATTTGCCACACTCAGTTCAATTTGTAACAATTCCGTTTCGGCAATGCGCCCCACTTCAAAACGCCCGGTCGAAATGCCATACAGCGTATCTGCATTTGATTTTTCCTGCAAAGCAGCTTCCACATTGAGTTGCGCGATTAGAATATCAAAAAAATATTGCACCGCCGTAAACGCCGTCACTTCCATATCTTCCGAAAACGTCCGTTTGGCTTCCTGGTAGCGCAGCGGCTCGATGATTTTATTCCATTTCAAATCGTTAAAACCAAAAACCGGCTGCGTGAATTCAAGCGAAATCGGGCTGGACAGGTACGACGTTTCATTCGCAAAACCATTTGATCCAAAAATATCGAGGCGGGTTATGCCCGAAAACAGGCGAAAATTGCCGCCCGTCAAACCCACATCCTGCTGAATGGAAATGCCCACGCTGTTATTCATAAATGCCTGCCGCCGAAAAATCACGGAACCATCGGGCTGGGTAATGGATTGAATGGAGCGATTTAAAAAAGGAAGCGTTGCCGATAAGCCAATTACCGGTCGGTAATCAGCGCGAAAAGACTGATATTGCCAGTAAAAATTGCTGAGTCGGGTTTGTGCGAGTTGCACCGCCGGGGCGTCACTTTGTGCGAGTTGCACCACTTCATCCAACGTAAGGCGATAGGTTTCAGGGTCTTGTGCCAATAAAAAACTGGATTGCAAAAGCACAATCAAGGATAAGAGCCAGGTGTTTTTCATGAAATGAGTTTTGAAAGTGATGTTTTTTTAACCACAGAGTTTGCAGAGTTTCACAGAGTAATAAACCGCATAGCCTCTGTGAAACTCCGTGTACTCTGTGGTGAATTTATTCTACACGTAAAGCCTTAATCGGGTCTTGTTTCGCTGCTTTTCTAGCCGGAAAAATGCCAAAAATCAAGCCCACCGATGCTGCCACGCCGAATGATAAAATCACCGACCAAGCCGATACCACCGCCGGGATTTGAAAAGAGGATGTAATTAAATTCGCTGCAACAACGCCTAATATTACACCGATAATTCCGCCCAATAAACTGATCGTAACTGCTTCAAAAAGAAACTGTTGTACAATATCTTCCTGTTTGGCACCGAGCGAACGACGCACGCCGATTTCCTTTATTCTTTCTAAAACAGAAGCCAACATGATATTCATGATACCAATGCCACCGACGAGTAATGAAATACCTGCGATAGCAGCCAGCACGAAGTTGAAGGTTTCCTGCGTTTTTTGTTGCTCTTCAAGCAGTAATTCCGGCACTTCAATTTCAAAATCCACCACCTCATGATGGCGACGCTTGAGCAGTCGAGCTGTCACATCTGCCGCCGAACGCAGGTATTTGGAATCGGCTACGCGCACCACCATGCGATCCAGTTGATGATAATTTTCGTCCTTTTTTTGCTGATTCCGACTATTTCCTCGCCCTCCCCCGATGTCGGCTTTGGTAATGGTAGCCCGATTTTTAAAACGCAGCAGCGCCGTAGAAACGGGGATGTAAACATCGTCGTTATAATCCCGAATGCCCAGATTTTCCAGGCTTTCCTGGCTGGCGCTGCGCTTTTCCAGCACACCAACCACCGTAAGCCAGCTATTCCCGGCTTTCAGTTTTTTACCAACGGGCGATTCATTCGGGAAGAAGCGGGTTTGAATATTTTTACCAATAATGCAGACAGGGCGACCATTTTCCAGGTGTTCGGCATGAAAAAAATTGCCCTGGCTGAGGCTGATGCTATTTAATTCAAAAAAAGCATTGGTAATGCCCACGCAGCGCCCCTTTTCCAGCTTGCCCTCTTCAATGAGCGACGTAGGCAGCACAATTTCCGGGCTAATCTGCTCTACATGAGGCATCACAGTAGCAATCGCTTCTAAATCCTGGAGCGTCAAGCCCGGCGACCACGGTTTTTTATTGCTTTCCTGCGTATTGCCACCGCTGTTGGACGCATTTTGCGCTTTCGCCTGCAACTGGTCATTTTCTTCGAGAATAATGGATTTTATGACAATATTATTCGTACCGATGAGCTTCATGCGCTCCAGGATGGACTGCTTTGCGCCGGTGCCAATCGCCAGCATGGCAATGACCGCCGCCACGCCAAACAAAATGCCCATGCCCGTGAGCAACGCCCGCAAACGATTCGCCAGCACGGCTTCCATGGCGAGGAGAAAATTGAAGAAGATTCGTTGCATGAATTTATTTTAATTTGAAATTTTTAATTTGACGTTTTTCCAATTAGTATTAATGATTGGAGATTTTTTATTAAAAATTTAAATAAAAAAGTAAATATCAACGTCAAGTGGGTAACGTCAAATAAAAAATCAAAAATCAATTAATAATAATAATTCCACCGCCGCCACCGGCATCCGTTTGCAGATTTTCATCGGGCACCTGCTTGCTACGGGCGAGGGCTTCTTCTTCGCGCTTTTTGCGCTCTGCTTCCTGCTTTTTACGAATCTCTTCCTTTATTTTTTTATCGAGGGGCACAAATTCCAGTTTTTCCGCATCTTTCGGCACGACCAGCAAGATTTCATCCTCCGCAGTTAAGCCATACGCCACGATCACTTCATCGTCGTTGCTATCGCCGGTGATGATTTCCTGTTTTACAATTTTACCGTCGGTTTTTTTATATACAAATGATAAACTATCACTTTGCAGCGCTTCAATGGGCACAAACAACACATCTTTATGCACATAAGTCACAATTTCATTACCCGTTGTCATCGCCGGACGCATAATAGAATCCGTTCCATTTACTTGTATAATCACTTCAAACACTTTTGCATCATAATCTTTTAACTGCTCGCCAATATTCGCCACCTGAATCACCTTGCCCGTGTAAGACCGGTCGGGAAAAGCATCAATCTTAATTTTTACCTCCTGCCCCTTGCGCACCCGACTGATGTCCACCTCATTCACATACGTTTTGGAGATCATTTCTTTCAAATCGGGCAACTCCGCCACTGTTGGTTCCCAGGCACTTATCTGCGCGCCCGGCGTGATTTTGCTGCCGTCCCAGCTACGCGCGTAGATGACCATGCCATCCTTAGGCGCCATGACCGTGAACTGCCCGGCTAATTCCGACAAACGAGACAACTTATCCTGGTTCAGCCGCAGCGACGTGTTGATTTCCGAGATTTTCGCCTGCGATTTCTCCTTGGTCAATTCCAGTTTTTGTAATAATTGCTGGTAATCGCGCTCGGTGCGTTCGAGGTCGAGTTTGGCTTGTTGGATCACGCTTTGCGGCTCGTATTTTGATTGTTCAAGCTGTAAGTCTTTTTCCTTTTTTTGAAATTGCAAATTGACCAACTGATCGCGTAAACCCCTCATTTCTATAGCAGTATCAATTTTTGCCTGCTCGAGTTGCGTGAGAATTTTATCAATTTCCGTTTGTGCATCGCGCATGCGGTTGGTGAGTTCCGTGCGGTCGAGCGTAGCGACGTAATCCCCCGCTTTCACCACTGTACCTTCGGCAACCATGTCGGTGATGTTCGTTTGCCAGATGCCCACCGTGCGCATGCCCTGCGGACCATTGATTTTCTCGGAACGCTTGGCTTGCAATTCGCCGGTAGCCGTCACTTTCACTTTGAAATCGCCTTTTTTGACGCGGGTAGATAATTGTACATTTTCTTTTTTGGTCTGCGTGGGTTTCAGCCAGTACCAGCCGCCAACTGCCACAACAATCACAACAATCGGGATGAGGAGTGCCTTCAGCTTCATCAGGAAGAGGGTTATTAGAGTGCTTTGAAATAATTTTATAATAGTATAATGAAAAAACTTTGGATAGTTACATCATAACGTCCACTTTTTTAAAGATGCGGAATAGAGGAAAATAGTTGCGTGCAGTGTGTTAAATTGTTGTGGATTGTTTTAGGCGTTCCAACAAGTTAACAAATGCTAAATAATCGCCTCCCACAGTATCTCCACTGGATGCAAAGCCTTCCGCCCCGTACCATCCAGTATCTGATGCCGACAACTCGTGCCCGGTGCTGCGATTATTACATCTTTTTTAGCATTTTTTACAGCCGGAAATAATACCAGTTCGCCAATTTGCATACTCACATCATAATGTTCTTTTTCATAACCGAATGAACCTGCCATGCCACAGCAACCGGAGGGGATCACTTCCACTAAATAATTTTCCGGCAAACCTAATGCCCACGCGCTTACCTCGGTGCTCGCCAATGCTTTTTGGTGGCAATGACCATGTAATAAAATGCGTTTTGCATCTTTTGTAAATGACTCCGGTGTAATATTTCCTTTACGGATTTCACGGGCAATAAATTCCTCAATTAATAATGCATTTTTACCTAATTCTTTTGCAATAGATTGATTTTCAGGCGCAACTAATTTTGGATATTCATCTCTGAAACTCAAAATCGCCGAGGGTTCAATGCCAATGAGTGGCGTATTTTCATTTACCAGGTCTTTAAAAATCATTACATTCTGCTTTGCCATTTCCTGCGCTTCCAGCAGCAAACCCTTTGAAATATGCGCCCTTCCGCTCTCCGCATGTACTGGCATGATTACATCATAACCCAATTTTATTAATAATTCAATGGCTTTAATGCCGATATGTGCATCATTATAATTGGTAAATTCATCGCAAAAGAAATAAACGCTGGCTTTTGGAGTAGTAACTTTTAATTGCTTATAATGTTTATCATACCACTTCCGCAAAGTAATTTTAGAAACCGCTGGTAATGAACGCTTTGGCGCTACACCCAATACTTTTTTAGCAATATTGCTTGTTAATCCATTGGTTAAGAAGAAGTTACTAATGCTCGGTATTTTCGCTGCCAGATTATTAATAGAACCAATATTTGCAAAAACCTTTGCTCTAAATGGCACGCCTTTTTCTTTATAATATTGATGTAAAAATTCTGCTTTTAAAGTGGACATATCCACATTCGATGGGCATTCGGAGGTGCAACCTTTACACGAAATGCATAAATCCATTACATCTTTTAGTTCCTGATGCGCAAAGCGATTCTCGCCATTTTCACTTCTTGTTAAAAATTCCCGCAAGGTGTTTGCCCTTGCGCGGGTGGTGTCTTTTTCGTTGCGCGTCGCCATGTAAGAGGGGCACATTACGCCGCCCGTCACGTGCGCCAGCTTGCGGCAATCGCCCGAACCGCCACATTTTTCAACAGTTCTGAGGATTCCACCTGTTTGCGAAAAGTCAAAAACGGTATCGAATTCCGGCTTTGGTACATCCTGCACATACCGCAAATCCTGATCCATCGGCGGGGCGCCGGTTATTTTATTCGGATTAAAAATGTAATAAGGATCCCAGGTTTGTTTAATTCTTTTTAATAACTCAAAGTTTTTATGACCCAACATCAAAGGAATAAATTCGCCCCGCACGCGTCCGTCGCCGTGCTCGCCGCTCAGCGAACCATTGTATTTTTTGACCAATTTGGCAGAAGCCTCGGCAATTGCTTTGAACTGCTTCACCCCCTCGGAGATTTTCAGATTGACAGACGGACGAATGTGCAGCTCGCCCGCGCCTGCGTGTGCATAATACACTGCCTGCTGCCCAAAGTCCCGCATCATCTGGCGAAATTCTTCAATATATGCCGGCAAATCGGGCAAATCCACTGCCGTATCTTCCACAAACTCAAGTGGTTTGGCATCGGTTTTTACATTCGACAAAACGCCAAAACCTGCTGCCCGCAGCGCCATTACATTCTTCGTATCTGGCGGATAAACAATGGGAAACGCATAACCAAATCCCTTACTATTCATATCTGCAATCATTGCCTCGGCTAATGCAGTGGCTTCCTCGCGCGTTTGTCCCCGAAATTCTATAATCAAAATTGCCTCAGGATCGCCCTGCAAAAAGAAGCGGTTTTTCTGCTGCTCGATGTTTTCTTTGGTACAATCCAGAATGAATTTATCCATCAGTTCGCACGCGTAAGGCGCATGCTGCATAGCGACGAGCGTGGCTTCCAGCGATTCGGATAAAGTAGCAAAATGCACACAAACCGTGGCTTCCTGCGGTGGCGGTAGCGGATTGAGGTGCAATTTTATTTCGGTCGTGAACGCTAAAGTGCCTTCCGAACCGGTCAGCAATTTACAAAAATTGAAATCCGACCCGCCTGCTGTAAAAATATTGGATTTTAACAATTCATCTACGGCGTAGCCCGTGTTGCGTCGGTGAATATTGGGTTTGGGGAATTCTTTACGAATTTCTTCCTGTGCCTCGGGTTTATTTAGTTCATTATAAATTTGCTGATAAATTTTACCTTCTAAATCTTCTTTTTTTAATTTTTCATTAAATTCATTTACCGATAGGGAGTTAAAAACCACCAGAGATCCATCGCTTAATATCGTATGCAATTCCATTACATGATCGCGCGTGACGCCATATTTAATCGAAGTTGTACCAGAAGAATTATTGCCCACCATGCCGCCAATCATCGCGCGCGTTGCCGTTGCAGTCACTGGACCAAAAAATAAGCCGTAGGGTTTTAAATAAACATTTAGTTCGTCTCGAATCACACCTGGCTGTACGCGCACCCAGCTTTCCGCCACATTCACCTCTAAAATTTCATTCATATAACGCGACGTATCCACCACCATGCCCGGACCCACGCACTGCCCCGCCAGCGAGGTGCCCGCCGTGCGCGGAATGAGCGAAATTTTATTTTGTGTTGCAAATTTGACCAGCGTTTGGATGTCTTGAGTATTCTTCGGAAACGCCACTGCCAACGGCAATTCCCTGTAAATGGAGGCATCCGTGGCGTACAAAATGCGCATCAGGTTGTCGGTGTGGAGTTCGCCTTGGAGTTGGGTGGCGAGAGCGGATAAGTTCATGGTTTGAAATTTGTGCGGAAAATACCATTTTTGCTATAAAGAATAAAGCATTAAAAAAAAATTGATAATTAAACTTTCCCCTCATTTTCCAGTCTATACTCCTAATTGCCTGATACAGAACTGTAAATAGTTTGTTTGATCGGATAATTTTAACAGAAATGCGAAATTCGTTCTAATTTTAGCAGCCCCATTTCAAATCTCAGATTTCAGATTTCAGATTTCAAATTTCATATTTTACCAAAGCCTCATTTTTATTACTAAAAACCTTGTAATCGTATGAAAATCAAATTGTTGCTAATCTTTACATTTGCGCTTTTTGCAGGGGCTTTATCAGCTCAGAATGCAGAAAAGGAAGCAGAAACCGGTTTTCCCGGCGATCATTTTAGTCTGGAAGGCGCGTTGGAATTGTTTAAAAAGGCAGAGTCTCCCGAAGATTTTGAAAAAATGCTCAACACCGAAAGCAACGGTGTGAATAACCTCGACTTGAATGAAGACGGCGAGATTGATTACATCCGCGTCGTTGATAATATGGATGGCGATGTGCACGCGCTGGTGTTGCAAGTGCCGGTGAGTGCGACCGAGTCGCAGGATATTGCTGTGATTGAAATTGAGAAGCAAGGCGAAGAACAGGCGATCTTGCAAATCATTGGCGATGAGGATGTGTACGGCGAGCAGGTGATTGTGGAACCCTTTGAGGAAGAGGTGGGCAGCGACAAAAAAGGGCGTGGTCCTTCGATGAATGAGGTGGAAATGTACCGCGTGGTGGTGAATGTGTGGGCGTGGCCCTCGGTGCGCTTTGTGTATCGTCCGGCGTATGTGGCTTGGGTGTCGCCCTGGCGTTGGGCGGCTTATCCGACGTGGTGGCGTCCCTGGCGTCCGCTGGCTTGGAGTGCCTATCATGTGCGGGTGCGTCCATATCGTGCACATTATCATGTAGTTACAACGCATCGCGTGGTGCGGGCACATAAAGTTTATACCCCTCGAAGGACGCATTCAAACGTGGTGCGCACCAGAACAACGGTGGTGAGAAAAGGACCCAGAGGAACGACCGTAGGTACGCGCAAAACGACCACGGTGACCGGCAGAGGCGGCAATGTAAAAGCCCAGAAAAGAACAACGACGGTGCGCCGGAAAAGGAATTAATGCTATTATAATCGGAATAATTTGATATAAAACTGGTTTCGGTAAAAAAATCGAAGCCAGTTTTTGATTTTTTAATGCTTTTTGAATTCAAGAGGTAAGTGAAATTACATTGAATCCTTCCTTAGAATAGCGCTGAAAATCAGCAGTATTATGAGTTATAAAGTTATTAATTTGATATGTTTTTATAGTGGCGATTATATTACAATCATGAATTGCCTTTCCAACAATCTGATATTTATCTATCAATTTTAATAATTCCTGTGTAACGACTTCATTCTCATCAGCGATATAATATTGTCGATGAAACGCCTGAATTCTTTGGGTAAGCACCTGAGCATTATAATTTGCTGTATCGTGCATTTTACGAGAAATGACAACTAGAAATTCGCGGATAACTTGTCGGTTAATCCAGATTTCAAAGCCTTGCTGTTCAAAATATGTAATTTTCTGCTGCGCAATTAAGCCCCATGTGGGATCATTGGCTTCTGCATAAACCAACACATTAGTGTCGAGAAAAATTTTATCTGCCATCTTCGCCGTATATTTCAGAACGACTCAATGTTTCATCCGATCCAAATGTAATATTGAAATTGCCGAAAGTAATGGGGTCTCTCTTACCTTCTTGAGCAGGGTTAAGCACAATAACCACTTCATAATCTCCATCCGGCACGCCTTCTACCACAATATAGGGAGATTGTTTACTTATCTTTGCATGTGTCGTGATCGTCAACATATAATTTTGAATATTTTCAACAAATATAACGATTTTAAAGAAGAAAAAATTCCTGCAAATTGTTCTACTCAAAAAAACAACCATGCCCGAAGCCATTTCTCACGCCTGGAATCTCACGCCCGCGGAAGCCATTGAACTCCAAAAAAAATTGCGCTCGCAAATTCAATTAATGCCATTACAAAAAGCGATAAAATTAATCGGCGGTACCGATATGTCGTATAACAAATTTTCGGATGTGATATATGCCGGTATTATATTATTAAATGCAGAAACGATGCAAGTGGTTGGGCACTCGCTGGTTGTAGATCAAATGCAATTTCCATATATTCCGGGATTGTTATCCTTTCGGGAAATTCCGTCTTTAATAAAAGCCTGGGAACAATTGAAAGAAAAACCGGATATTATGCTCGTGGATGGACACGGCATCGCGCATTCGCGGCGGATGGGCATCGCGGCACATTTAGGATTATTGACGCAAACGCCCACCATTGGTTGCGCCAAGAAAATATTATATGGAAAATATCAAGAACCCGCCCCGGAAAAGGGGAGTTATTCACCGATTTATGATAAAGATGAAATAATTGGTTTTGCGCTGCGTACCAAAGATAAAGTACAGCCCATGTTTGTCTCGCCCGGTAATTTAATTACACTGGAAGAAACCGTTGATTTTGTAATGCGTTGCACGCGCGGCTACCGCCTGCCAGAACCCACGCGCCAGGCGCATAACACAGTGAATGCACTGAGAAGAGGCGAGCTTGCGGCGGGCTATGAATTTGGGCAACAGGGGACGTTGTTTTAGTGGGAATTTCTTTTTATTATTGCAAAAAAAACAACTTATGCACTACCAAATCCACCAAGGGGATTGTCTGCAAGTTTTTGAAGCGAAACAAATTAAAGAAAAAGTGGATTTAACTTTTCTCGACCCACCTTTCAATCAGCAAAAAGATTATGCCTTTCATAATGATGCCATGAGTGATGATGCCTATTGGGCAATGATGACGCAAGTTTGTCAGCAAATCTATGATGTCACAAATGAAGGCGGCGCTATTTATTTTATGCAGCGCGAGAAAAACACGGAGTTTGTGTTGCGCGCTTTACGCGAATCGGGCTGGTCGTTTCAAAATTTAATTATTTGGAAAAAGAAAACCTCCGCTGTGCCGGTGGCGAATAAATTCGGGAAACATTATCAAATTTTAGCATATGCCACAAAAAGCGATAAAGCAAAGACTTTCAATCGCTTACGTATCAATCCTGAATTGCCTGCGAATTATAAATTTCAACGGGAAAATGGCGTTTTTGTAACGGATGTTTGGGATGATATTCGAGAATTAACTTCTGGGTATTTTGCTGGAAATGAGGCAATTCGTTCCGAGAGTGGCGAGCGTTTTCACAAACAACAAGCGCCATTGGCATTATTATTACGCATTATTTTATCCTCTTCTAAAGTAGGCGACACAATTTTTGATCCTTTTGCCGGTACGGGCACAACTTTGGTGGTGGCGCATCAGTTACAGCGTCATTCGATTGGCATCGAAATTGATCCTGGTAATGTGGATTGTATCAAAAAACGACTTGCTGATATAAGAGAAGCCGATTTATTACAAAAATATTATAAAGATTATAGCTGTACCGAAAATCTTTCTCAAATTTGGGGAATGGAATTGGAACAGGACAAGCCACTTAATCATTCACAACAAATGACTATATTTGGAAATTGATGTATTCCATTTATCATTTTTTCAAATCCTTAGTTGAAAGCAAAGTTTTATTTAATCAAATTATCAAATTGGAGGACTTTCCTTTTGATACTCATTTACTTTCTTGTCGCAACATTGGTCAATTTCCAGATCTGGCTATTAAAATCAGTCCTCCAAATGAATTATTTACCGGCGGTGAATTGGTAGAACTAAAAGATAGTAAAACCCTTTCCGTGGCTTCTTTTAATTCGACTATTCCAACAGGTAAAAAAGATATTACAACCATCATAAAAAATAAAACGGGCGCAATCGCGCAACAGATGCTGGCAGCAGGTGACGACATCATGTCTCTGCTAAATCGGGATGTTTTTTATTTAGTCAGAGGTAAAAATAAAGATAAAGTGAAGGTATGCTTGGTGCATGGAAGCTTCTTTGAAACCGTAGCAACTGGCGATTTAATTAGTCAATCTTTTTCACAAGTATTGGAAGAGCGATTGCAAGAACAAGGTTTAAAGGTTGAGCCAGCAATAAAAGATTTATTGCTGTCAATGTTTTCAGAGCAGACGAATTTTAGCAAAGTGCGCAATATTGATAAAGCTTCTGTAAAATTGCGCTTTAGAATTTTAACAGAAGTAAAAGCCGAAGGCAATATTTTAAATAGC
>CAZFBN010000056.1:5794-31728 GCA_964517145.1 uncultured Saprospiraceae bacterium | reverse complement strand
TTTCAACAAGATCGGATGCGCATCGCTTCCGACTAAAAATAGTTGGGTAGAGTCTGAATCTGTAAAAGCATCTTATAATAACAATCCAAATGGCGCAGATTTTTTGTTTCTTACTCGCGCTTGCTATGGTGGAATTGTTCGCTTCAGAAAAGCAGATGGCTATATGTCAACCCCATGTGGTGTGCATGATCCTATTAGCGTAAAAAGTTTTGCCAGTCGAGTGCAGGAATGGCGTAATCGTTTGAGAAATGTTGACTTTGCACATTGCGATTATAAAGAAGCATTTGCACAGGCAAATAGCAGAGATCTTATTTATTGCGACCCTCCCTATTCGCATAGTCAATCCATTTTATATGGTGCACAGGATTTCCGCTTGGAAGAGTTACTGCAAGCAATTGATATCGCTAAATCGAAAGGAGCCAAAATCGCGCTGAGCATAGACGGGCACAAAAAATCGGGCAATGTATTATGCGATTTAGATATACCTAAAAAGCTTTTTACAAATGAATTGCATATTGATTGTGGTAAATCAATGTTACGCCGCTTTCAATTAGAAGGGCAATCGTTACAAAGTGAGAATGTAGCAGATCGCCTTTTGCTGACTTACTAATCAATTAAGCTTTTTCCAAATCAAACGTCACTTTTCGCAAGTATTCCAGCATGTTTTGTCGGGTGGTCGCTTGTTGTAACTGGTCGTACAAAATAGGCTCGCCAATTGTAACGCGAATGGTTTTGCCAATTTTATTGCGAATTTCGTGGAGCAGTAGACTTAGGCGCAGGTGCAGGTGAATGTGGCTGGCAATTTGAAACAAGCGACTGTTTTGACCATGCACGTAGATGGGTACTACGGTAGCTTTTGTGTGTTGTATCACTTTGATTGTGAAGCGTTTCCATTCTAAATCTTCCGCTTTGCCAAATAGTTTAGGTGCAGTGGACACCCCACCGGCAGGAAAAATCGCTAAAGCTTCGCCGCGTTTGAGTCGTTCCAGTGTTTCCTGGCGCGAACGCAAATTGGTTTGCAACGCTTCTTTGGTTTCATTAAAATCAATAGGCAACAAAAAATCCTGAAGGTGAACTTCTTTACAGATTAATTCATTCACTAATATAGCGAATCGCTCACGTACGCGCGACACCAAATGCCCCAGAATCAAGCCATCTACCACTCCAAAAGGATGATTGGCAATAAAAACGACCGGACCTTCCGTGGGAATTTTTTCTAATTGCGCCGCATCAAAATTTAATTTTATTTCCAGCTTTTGCAGGGTCGCGCCCCAAAGTTCTGAGGGATGAAGCCGCATACGGCGTACTTCGTTGTACAATTTTTCCAATTTAGGGCGTCCTGTTGCCAGCTCAATCATTGCGATTACTGCTTTTTTGAGCATCGGGTCGGTTGGATTACTATAACTGAGGCGCGCACGCACCATGTTTTCGTTTTGAACGGCTGTCATTTTTTGCATTCAAATTTAAGATACGAGCAGCAAAGTTACTGATTGGTAGCGATTTATATCGAAAAAGCAAAGGCAAAATTAACATTCTTACAAAAAGATGGCAGTGCGGTTTGCTGAACATCTACTTTTATTATTCGTTCCTTTGTAAACTGTATTTACCTCAAAAATCAAATTTTTATGAAACGCATTATTTTGTTATTTGTAGCACTCACGCTCGTTACTTACACGTTTGCACAGCTGTCAGAACGGAATTTTTCAATTGGTCCGCGGGTTGGCGTCAATTTTTCTAAAGTGACCAACGCTGACAACGCAGATTACAAAACCGGACTTGTAGCTGGATTGACTTCTACTTACAGTATCACCGAAAATAGCGGCTTGACAATGGATTTACTTTATTCACGGGAAGGCGCTGAAACAGAAAGCGAACCGCAACTGAGCACCGAATTTGATTACCTGCGATTTTTATTGGCGTATGACATTTTTTTCCGCGATCTAGGCGACCGTTTCCGCCCGAAAATTTATGCGGGGCCCACGTTGGGTTTCTTGCTATCTGCTGAAAATCAAGTAGAAGGCTCGGAAACTGACATTGATGTAAAAGAAAATTACAATACGTTAGACGTAGGTCTTGCCGTTGGACTAGGCTTCAACCTGCGAATTGCCGGGGCAACTTGGTTGAATGTGGACGGGCGTTTTTTGCCAGGCTTAACCAATATTGTTGACAATAAGCCATCAGGAGCAGACGCAATACGTAATCAAAGTTTTCAGGTTAGCTTAGGACTGGCATTCGGGCTTTAAAAGAGATCTTAATCCCAAAACCACTCGGGAAGGTTTGCTGGCAAAGCTGGCAAGCCTTTTTTGATTGATGATTGTTGTATAACAATCATCAATCATCCCCCTTTACGCCATGGGCAACGACCACAAGCCTTTTGGGTAGCTGCCTGCCTCGGTGAGTTGCTCAAACGCATGCTGCACCACTTCTTTATCCTCTTTGTAGGTCACGCCATACCATTGTTCATCGTTCGGAATCACCGTAATTTTTATTTTATCAGCTTGAATCTGCTCAGTGACAAATAGCGGAATGTAAAATTCAGCCTTCGGATTGTCGCCATTTGCTTTTACAAAATTGATAAAACTTTCGCGCAACGCCGGGAAAACCGTGTGGTGAAAACCAAAGAAATTCATGGAAACCAGCGTATGCTCACTCAACGTAGCGCCGCCTTCACTTTGAATTGCGCCGTTGACGCGCTCAATTTTATGCGTTTCATTGATAGCGATCAAAGAATTCTTTTCATCCATTACACATACGCCGCGCGACACAGAACCATTATCAGATAGCGTATTTTTTAATATATAACCAATCATTGCATAATGGTCAGTCGTACATTCATTTTCTAAAAATGCTGCCATAGCCGGATACGCGCTGATGCCGTAATAATCATCGGCATTGATGATGGCAAAAGGCTCCTGAATCGCTTTTTCTGCGACTAACACAGCGTGCCCCGTGCCCCAGGGTTTTTCGCGATGCGGCAGATTGCTCAAGCCTTCAATGGGCGTGTCAATTTCCTGATAGACGTATTCCACCGGGATTTTTCCTTCAAATTTTCCACTAAATTTTTCTTTAAATTCTGCTTCAATGCTTTTGCGAATGACAAACACTACTTTGCCGTAGCCCGACCGAATGGCATCAAAAATGGAGTATTCAATAATGGCTTCGCCGCCCGGACCAATCGAATCTACTTGTTTTAAGCCACCATAACGACTGCCAATGCCCGCAGCCAGGATTAAAAGGGTTGGTTTCATTTTGTTGATGAATTTTGAGTTTTATGGGTAAAATTGGGAAGTTTTATTTAAAAAAACGCATCCAAGCTTGCTTAGTTTAAGCAAATATGCAATTCTATTATCATTTTAAAATCCTTCCTTTTGCTGGCGAATCCGATTCACAAATGTATTCACCCGATATTCTACTTGCAAACGATGAATTAAATGCACACCAAGCAGCAAAAATCCGCCAATCCCAAAAAGCGTAAAGCGCAACCATTCAATGAGTTGTGTATAAGAATTAAAAAAAGGACGTACCACCAGCACTTCCACCGCTATGACAATCGCCGCCAGTAAAAACATTACAATGCTCATTGCTCTGGTCCATTGAATGTACCTTGGTTGCTGCCGCCGCAGGCATTTTTTGAGAAAAAACACGGCGTCTTTGTTCCAGGGATTGATACGAATGATTTCGCGCAGAATGTATTCCGCTTTTTGATATTCCAGCAAATTATATAAAGATGCGGCTTTGCGAAATAACATTTGCAAAAAAATATCCTCGCCTTTATAAAATGTAATGTTGTGGGTAATTGCCATTTCAATCACGGCATCTACCAGCAGCAAATGTTTAGGATAAGAACCTACCTCAAACAGGGCGCTCACGTAGGTAGTCAGCACCTCAAAGTGTTCATCAAAATCGAGTTGTCGTATTTGAAGTTCCTGTTTTTCATAAAAATGAATGATTTGGCGGTACGCGTTCGCCTCAATCGCCTTGAAGTCGCGAAAAATCTTCGATTGATATGTGGAAGGTGAAAACGACATCATGCCACTATTTGCAATTTATACAAAACAGGCTTGCTCGGACTTACGTCCAACTCAAAACTTGCAATTTGGATATTCAACAAATATAATCCATCTTTTACAAAGTTGCGCACATAAATCAGTTCGCTGATGGTACAATTTTTACGCACATTGTCGGGATATTGCCAAAACGCCCGATGCGCCTGCAATTTTCCGCCATCTTCTTCCCGATCCACCGACGGCAAATCAATCAACAAATGTTGAACGCCTTTGTTTACGAGCCATTCCACAGCTTCGTGGTGTAAGTAGGGCGGATTAGCCCCGGAATAATTGGTCTGCAATTTCAGATCATCATTGGGCAAAGTGCGAATTACCAGGGCTTCCGGCAACGACTCGCCCAGCGCATCCTGCAACTGATTTTTAAAAATGACGCGATCTCCGTCTTCCATTTTTTGTGGATACACGCTGACCAATTGAGCAACAAAATGAAATTTTTTTAAACTTTCGTGAATCGTAAACCTTTCTTTTGCAATATGCCCAACGCATTCTGTATGCGTGCCATTGCCATGCGGATTAATTTTAATATTATAAAAATTGACTACGCCGCCCTGTGCCGTTGCGCCAATAAAATCGCCTGCTTTCACAGGGGCAAATTCTACCGGCGGCGCGTAAAAACAATTCACACTTTCCAAACCTTCTACTATTGGAATAGAAATATCCAATGGCGCGGATAAATCCGCATCATATTTTTTATGATTGTACTCTAATTCGATCTTCATATTAAAATGAAATGTTACAAACAAAGATAAGCCATTTTCAAAAACGCTGGCGCGCCACCTGGAATCCCAACATGTATCACGGCTGGGGCAAGCATAAAAACTATTTTGAAGGCTGGTATTTTAAAATCGTGGATCCCGCTGAGCGCTTTGCTTTTGCGATTATTCCTGGCATTTCTTTTGGTAAAAATGGAGATAGCCATGCGTTTATCCAAGTTTTAGATGGCAAAAAAAGTACCGCAACGTATCATACCTTTTCAGCGGAAGATTTTAAGCCTTCTCCTAAAACATTTAAATTAAATTTAAATAATAATTTATTTTCTTCCAATAGTTTACACTTAAATTTACCTGAATTGCAAGGGCAATTGCACTGGCAAGATCGCTACCCTTGGCCCAAAATGCTGGGCGCACCGGGCATCATGGGTTGGTATTCTTTTGTGCCGTTTATGGAATGCTATCACGGCGTGGTAAGTGTGCATCATACGCTGCAAGGGCGCCTGCGTGTGTACGGCGAGGACGTGGATTTCACGAGCGGCAAAGGTTATATTGAAAAAGACTGGGGCGAGTCCTTCCCGCATTCCTGGATTTGGATGCAGACCAACCATTTTGACACACCGCACCCCTTGTGCCTCTCGGCTTCCGTCGCCAAGATTCCCTGGCTCGGCAGTCATTTCATCGGTTATATCGTCGGTTTTTTGTTGGATGAAAAATTGTATCGCTTTGCTACCTACACCGGCGCAATGATGAAAGCCGATTTTGATGACGAAACCGTGCGACTTTCTTTCAAAGACCGTAACAATCGCTTGGAAATTATTGCTCACAAAGCTCCCGGCGGCGAACTCATTTCTCCATTATCTGGCAACATGATTGGCAAGGTAAATGAAAGTATGCAAGCTACTATCGATGTACAGTTGTTTGAAAATGAAAAACTTATCTATTCTGGCACTGGTAGAAACGCTGGGCTGGAAGTAGCAGGACCCGCGCAGGAGTTGTTGACGAGTAAATGGCGAAGATGAGCATCGGTTTGCCAAGAACAATTAACAAATTCCCATCTTAAATTCTATTTTTGCAGGAAATCTTGATACGAATGAACATCCTCCTCTTAGGAAGCGGCGGTCGGGAACATGCGTTTGCGTGGAAAATGCGTCAGAGCCCTTTGTGTAAAAAACTTTTTATTGCGCCTGGAAATGCCGGAACGATTGGGCTGGGCACGAATGTGGCAATTGATCCGAATGATTTTGCAGCAGTAAAAAATCTGGCGCTTGCTGAAAAAATTGATTTGGTGGTGGTCGGTCCTGAAGAGCCGCTGGTGCGAGGTATTTATGATTTTTTTCAGCAAGATACTGATATTCAGCATATTGCCGTGATTGGTCCTTCGGCAGCCGGGGCGCAGCTCGAAGGTAGCAAGGCATTTGCGAAGCACTTCATGCAGGAATTTGGCATTCCGACGGCGACATATCGCGAGTTTACCAATGAAACGAAAACGGAAGGTTTGCAGCACATTGCTAAAATGAATCCGCCGATTGTGCTCAAAGCAGATGGTTTGGCAGCTGGCAAGGGCGTTATCATTTGCCAAAGTGTAGCCGAGGCGAAGATGCGCTTTGAGGAGATGCTGGGTGGAAAATTTGGCGAGGCGAGCGCCTGCGTGGTGATCGAGCAGTTTTTGTACGGCATTGAATTTTCGGTTTTTGTGCTGACGGATGGCAAGGATTATAAAATTTTGCCGGTTGCAAAAGATTACAAACGCATTGGAGAAGCCGATACCGGCGCAAACACAGGTGGGATGGGCGCTGTGTCGCACCCGCCTTTTGTGGATGCTACGCTGATGCAGAAAGTGGAAGAGCGCATTATCAAACCGACAATTGAAGGAATTCAAAAAAGAAATTTAATTTATAAAGGATTCATTTTCATAGGATTAATCAATGTTGAAGGCAATCCTCACGTTATTGAATACAATTGTAGAATGGGCGACCCGGAGACGGAAGTGGTGCTCCCGCGTTTGAAAAATGACTTAGTCGAATTGATGCTTGCTACGCATGAAAATCGCTTGTCGAACCTTCCAATCCAAACAGAAGACCGCGCCGCTGCGACGGTGATGCTCGTTTCTGGCGGATATCCGGGTGATTATGAAAAAGGCAAAATTATCACGGGCTTGGACAAAGTGCGCGATAGCCTGGTGCTGCACGCAGGTACAAAAGTGGTTGATAATAAGATAGTTACAAATGGCGGACGCGTACTTGCCATTACTTCTTTCGGTAAAAATTTTAAGGAAGCCCTGGCGCTCTCTTACGAAAATGCCGCGAAGATTCAATTTGAAGGAAAATATCATCGAAGGGATATTGGGTTTGATTTGTAGTTCTTTTCTATTTTTTTATTTGAAGTTGCACATTAGACGTTGACATTTTTTAGGTAAGATTTCATGTAACGGAAACGTCAAATAAAAAATGTATAATCATAAACTATAGAATGCTAATAACCAATTATATATCTAAATTGCCAAATGTCGGCACCACCATTTTCACTGTCATGTCGGCATTGGCGAATGAGCATAAGGCGATCAATTTATCCCAGGGTTTTCCTGATTTTCCTTCGTCTGAACGGCTGATTGATTTGGTGCATCGATACATGCAAAAAGGGTTTAATCAGTATGCGCCGATGGCAGGAGCCGTGCCGCTGCGGGAAAATTTGGCTCAAAAAATCCAGGATTTGTATGGCGTGCAGGTGCATCCCGAAGAAATTACGATCACAGCGGGAGGGACGCAGGCGCTTTTCACGGCGATTACGGCATTTGTGCGACCAGGCGACGAGGTGATTTTGATAGAACCGGCGTATGATTCCTACCGACCTTCGGTAGAAGTAAACGGTGGCATTCCAGTTATTTATGAATTAAAAGCGCCTGAATATAAACTTGATTGGAATGACTTTGCCCAACTTATTTCGCCGAAAACCCGCATGATTATTATCAACACGCCCAATAATCCTACCGGCACCATTTTCACGAACGAAGACCTGCTTGCTTTGCAAAATTTGGTTGCCAATACCGATATTTTGATTCTGAGCGACGAGGTGTATGAGCATTTGGTGTACGATGGGCAGGAGCACTGGAGCGTACTGCGCTTTCCAGGTTTGCGCGAGCGCAGTCTGGCGGTGTATTCTTTTGGAAAAACGTTTCACAATACCGGTTGGAAATTAGGCTATTGCGTGGCGCCGAAGGCATTGACCACTGAGTTTCGCAAAGTGCATCAATTCAATGTTTTTTCGGTCAATACGCCGGTACAAATGGCGTTGGCGGAATTTTTAGAAAATCCCGAAGAATATCTGATCTTAAATAATTTTTATCAAAAAAAGCGCGATTTGTTGTTGGAAGTAACGAAAAGCTCGCGTTTAAAACCTTTGCAAACATTAGGAACCTATTTTCAACTCTTTGATTATCAGCAAATTTCGGACGAAGCAGATTTTGATTTTGCAAAAAGAATGACCATTGAATTTGGCGTGGCGGCAATTCCCGTTTCCGTTTTTTATAGTCGTTCAAAAGACGATAAAATTATTCGGCTTTGTTTTGCAAAGAACGAAGAAACATTACAAAAAGCAGGCGAGTTATTACAGAAATTATGATATTCTTTATTTGACGTTATCTTATTTGACGTTTGACGTTTACATTGTAAAAGTGAGAACGTCAAACGTCAAATAAAAAATAAATCACGCTTTTGCTTGCTGCAACGCCTCATCGCGCAGCGCCCGGCGCAGGATTTTACCAACGTTGGTTTTGGGCAATTCCTTGCGGAATTCCACCTCTTTTGGCACTTTATAACCCGTCATATTTTCGCGGCAATAGGCGATTAACTCCTTCTCCGTCAAAGAATTATCTTTCTTAACGACAAATAATTTCACTACTTCCCCCGATTTTTCATTCGGAATGCCTACCGCAGCGACTTCCAATACCTTTGGATTTCCGGCTACAACTTCTTCAATTTCATTTGGATACACATTAAATCCAGATACCAGAATCATATCTTTTTTGCGATCCACTATTTGAAAATAGCCATCCGCATTCATTTTTCCAATGTCGCCCGTAGAGAGCCAGCCATCGTGAATCATATCCGCCGTCGCATCGGGGCGATTGTAATAGCCCTTCATTACTTGAGGACCTTTGATTTGAATTTCTCCCACCATGTCCACGCCCAGCACGTTGCCCTGCTCGTCCACCACGCGCATATCCGTAGAAGGAATGGGCAAGCCAATAGTTCCGATGCGTCCCAGCTTCGCATCAAACGGATTCGCGGAAGCCACCGGCGAAGACTCGGTCATGCCATAGCCCTCCGCCAGGAAGCAACCCGTCAGCTTTTGCCAACGCTCTGCTACCGGGCGTTGTAGCGCCATGCCCCCCGCCACCGTTACTTTCAATTTGCTAAAATCCAATTTGTCAAAATCCTTAAAATTCATCATCGCATTGAACAGCGTGTTCAACCCTGAAATTACGGAAATCTGATGCGATTTCATTGCTTCTACAATCGAACCAATGTCGCGCGCGTTGGTAATCAGCACATTCATACCTCCAATAGCCATGATGCCAAAACAGTTGACCGTCAATGCAAAAATATGGTACAATGGCAAGGCGCAAAGCGCTGTTTCCTTCGCCTCGCTCAGGTAAGGCGACATCCAGGCTTTCATTTGCAGCATATTGCCCACCATATTGCGATTGGTAAGCATCGCGCCTTTGGCAACGCCTGTCGTGCCGCCCGTGTATTGCAAGAAAATAGTGTCGTCCTGGCTCGCAGTGCTTGGTTTGATGGTGAATTTTTTTCCTTGTCGCAGCGCTTCACTGAATAAAACGGTGTTTGAAATATTAAATTTCGGCACCATCTTTTTGATGTTGCGCACCACAAAGTTGACCACCGCTTTTTTAGGAAAACCCAACAACTCGCCAATGCTAGTGATGATGACCGTACTAATTTTTGTATCTTTTAAAATCTTTTCCAGATTGGCAGCAAAATTTTCAACAATGACAATGGCTTTCGCACCAGAATCGGTGAATTGATGCAACATCTCGCGCGGCGTGTACAAAGGGTTGGTATTCACAACCACCAAACCTGCTCGCAGTGCCCCAAAAAGTGCAATTGGATATTGCAATAAATTCGGCATCATAAGCGCAATACGATCCCCCGGCTCCAACCCGCGGGACTGCAAGTAGGCGCCAAAGTCGCGCGACAATTTATCCATTTCTCCGAAGCTCAGCTCCTTGCCCATGCAGGTAAAAGCCGGCTTATCTCTATATTTCTGGAAGGCTTCCTCCACCATTTGTACCAGCGTCGCATACTGGTTCACGTCAATATTGGCAGGTACGCCACTGGGATAGTTTTTGAGCCAGGGGCGCGATTCAGTCGTAGTCATACTTAGCTTGTTTTTTTAGACCGTTTTATTTGAATAGAACAAGAGTCGCCAAATTTCGTTCTTAAAGCTGTTAAAATAAAGACTTTTCTTTGGTAAATTCAAATCACACCACTTTTTTTTCTACAATCCAAGTAGGCATGTTGTTAAAAAATCAAAAAGAAAATTTTTATGCTTTTTTGAATTCTATTTTACTAAAAATCCGCGCATTATTTTTACATCCCAATAAATAACCTTACCTTTGCCCCGCTAAAAACGGAACGGGGTTTGCAAAACAAATGGATACGCAGGATAATTGCTCAGCAACGTTTTAAATCCTGACCATTCAAAACCTTTGAAAGCTCTGATCCATATTGTTTCACCTTTAAAAGCATTCTTTCAATGCTAGAAGATCAAAATCTGGAGAACGAAATCCAGGATACAACAAATCAAGAAGCTGCTGAAGAAACGCCAGTTCCCGAAGTAGCGCCGAATGAAGATGCCAGGAGTTTGACGGCAGAAGCGGACACCGAAGAGATGGATGAGGAAGAAGAAGAGGGCGATCTTGATTCCATTCTGCTCGAACAAACAGTAGCCGGCGGTGCACACGATGACTACGATTGGGCAATCAGTGGCAAACATGGCTACAAATACTCGCCAGAAGACACGCAGCGCTACGTAGAACAGTATGAGTCTTCTATGACCGCGATCAATGAAAACGAAATTGTCAGCGGTTATGTGACTTCCATCAACGACGGCGACGTGGTGTTGGACATCAACTATAAATCTGATGGTTTGGTGCCGCTGTCTGAATTCCGTGAATTTCCGGATCTGAAAGTGGGCGATACCGTGGAGGTTTATGTGGAGCAGCAGGAAAACACGCAAGGTCAATTGGTGCTTTCTCGTCGCAAAGCGAAGTTGTTGTTGGCATGGGAACGCATTGTGGATTCTTACCAAAATGGCACCGTCATCAAAGGTACGGTGATTAGCAAAACCAAAGGTGGTCTGATTGTAGATGCCAGCGGTTTGGAGACCTTCTTACCGGGTTCACAAATTGACATTAAGCCAATTATTGATTACGATGCCTACGTTGGCAAAACAATGGAATTCAAAGTGGTGAAGATTAATGAAACCATCAAGAACGCGGTTGTTTCACATAAGGCATTGATTGAGAGTGACTTGGCAGAACAGCGCGAGCAGATCATTTCCGGTTTGGAAAAAGGTCAGGTACTCGAAGGTTTGGTCAAAAACATCACCGATTTTGGTGCATTCCTCGATTTGGGTGGTGTGGATGGTCTGTTGTACATCACGGATATTTCTTGGGGTCGTATTAGCCATCCGAGTGAAGTGCTACACCTCAACCAGAAGATCAATGTGGTGGTACTTGATTTTGATGAAAATAAAAAGCGTATCTCTTTGGGTCTCAAACAGTTGCAACCGCATCCTTGGGAAGTGCTCAACAACGAGATCGCCGAAGGTTCTACCGTTAAAGGTAAAATTGTCAACATCGAAGACTACGGTGCATTTCTTGAAATTCAACCGGGCGTAGAGGGCTTGATTCACGTATCGGAAGTAACCTGGAGCAACCAACCAGTGAACGCGCGCGAATACTTCAAGCTGGGGCAGGAATACGAAGCAAAAGTGGTTACTATTGATCGCGACGAGCGCAAGATGTCATTGAGTCTCAAACAGTTGCAACAAGATCCTTGGAGCGCTATCGAAGAGCTGTACCCAATGGGCAGCCGCCACACAGGCGAGGTGAAAAACCTCACGCCATACGGGGTGTTTGTTGAGTTGAAAGATGGCATCGGTGGTATGGTACATATTTCTGATTTGTCTTGGACGAAGCGTTTCAACCACCCGTCTGAATTCACGAAAGTGGGCGAAAAAATTGACGTGGTGATCCTGGATATTGACAAAGACAATCGCAAGCTGTCTCTTGGTCATAAGCAAACCGAAGACAATCCATGGGATACGTTCGAGCAGGTGTTCCCGGTCGGTTCTTACCACGAAGCCACCGTGCTGCGCCGCGACGACCGTGGAGCCATTGTACAGTTGCCCTATGGTCTAGAAGCATTCGCACCAATCAAGCACATCCGCAAGGAAGATGGCTCTCAAGCTGACGTGGATGACGTACTGACGGTGAAAGTGATTGAATTCAACCGCGATGACAAGCGCATCCTCGTATCGCACCTACGCTACCTGGAAGACATTCGCCGCGAAGCAGACGAAGCCGTGAAGAAGGAAAAAGACGCCGAACGCAAGCAAACCAGCGCTTCTGTGAAAAAGCAACAGGATAGCGTGGAGCGCTCCACCTTGGGTGATCTGGACGTGTTCTCGCAATTGAAAGAGCAATTGCAGGACAATGAAAATAAAGATGCTGAGTAATCATACTTGGATAAAATTAGAACAAACAAAGCCCCGTCATTCGCAAGAGTGACGGGGTATTTTTTGTATTCAAAAACTTGAAAAATAATTCAGCGCTGCGCTTTTATTTCCGGTAATCCAATGCTGGTTTTCGATTGCCCAACAGCGCCTGATAGGTAAAGTCATCTCCCCGACGTCTTTTCAATTCTTTCCAGGCATTTTCAATTACCGCAGGGCTGTCGTACAATTCAATTGCCGTAAGTGCCAGAGTCTTCGCAGCAACCATCATGCCTTTAAAACCAATGCTCGTACCGCCTGCTGCCACTGCCTGCCAGCTATGCGCCGCCGTACCTGGCACCCAGGTAGCCGCGCCCATACCAACCGTAGGCACTACCCAACTGATGTCGCCCACATCCGTAGAGCCTCCGTCGCCCTCCTCGCGCACAAAGAAAGGTTCCACCATATTCGTCATTTCTAATTTTGGCTTCATGCCAGGGAAAGTCTGCTGAATTTTTTCTGCAAAAGCCCGTTCCTCATCTGTAAGAGTGTAGCCTCCCACCTTGCTCAAATTGTTGTGCATGAGCCTACCCAGGGTTTCATTTGGCAACAAATTGTACACTCCTCCAATAATCTCATATTCCATACGGGTTTCAGTGCCAATGGCAGCGCCCTCGGCAGCTTTAATAATGCGATCCCACACAGCTTTGGCTTCGGCAGCTTGTGGATGACGAGCATAACAATACACTTCGGCAAAAGCCGGCACCACATTGGGCGCTTCGCCACCGCGCGTGATGACGTAATGAATACGCGTATCCTCCTGCACATGCTCGCGCAGCATGTTTACCATATTGTTCATCGCTTCAACCCCATCGAGTGCAGAGCGACCGCGCTCCGGTGCAGCGGATGCGTGAGAAGCCACTCCGTAAAATCGAAATTTGCCCGCGACATTTGCCAAACTGCTGCTCGCCGAGGCAGAATTCTGCGCGCCTGGATGCCAATGCAATACTACATCCACATCATTGAACAACCCTTCGCGAACCATATACACTTTACCAGAGCCTCCTTCTTCAGCAGGCGTACCATAGAAGCGAATCGTACCCGTTTTTTTGTTTTGAATCAACCAGTTTTTAACTGCAATGGCAGCCGCGCTGGAAGCCGTTCCAAAAAGATGGTGCCCGCAAGCATGACCAGCTGGTCTGCCCGCAACCGCCTGTTTCTCAGGCACATCTGCTTGCGAAACTCCAGGAAGTGCATCAAACTCACCAAGAATGGCAATAATGGGCTTGCCTTGACCATAACTGGCAACGAATGCCGTTGGAATGCCTGCTACACCTGGCTCTATCTTAAAACCTGCTTGTTTCAAGTTTTCTTGCAAAAGCGCCGAGCTTTGTACTTCTTGGTAGCCAACCTCTGCAAATTCCCAGATTTTGCGGGCAATAGCGGAATACTCACCGTACTTGGCGTCTATGGCTTTCATTACTTCCTGCTCATTTTTTTGAGCAAACAGGATGCTCACGCCACAGCCAATCATTAATAAGGATAATAGGTGCTTCATGATTTTACTAAAATTTGTTTTTGAACAAACATAATAAAAAAGTGCAAAGCAACAAGGATTTTGTTTTTAACAACGCCTCTCTATTTTTTACATTTTAAATTTTGAAAGCGTACATCATCCGTTTTTAACAGCTAACTTTTCGGAATCTGCTTCGTTACTACTTAAACGATTTTTTTACAAAAACCAAAAAAATGAAAACGCATATTAATTTTTTCTCTATTTTAATGATCGGTGGATTACTCCTTTTGACCAATTGTACTTCGCGTACAACTAATGGCGACAAGGCTACTCAAGGAGATGATACCACGACTATGCAAGGCGATAATACCATGACCGATGCCGAAATGTATGAACAAATGAGCGGGGACGGAGAGGTGTTGCAAATGGTAATGACGGTGGACATGAATGAAATCAATGCAGCGGAGGAAGCGCGAGACAAACAACTCAGCCAAGCGGTGATGGATTATGCTAATATGATGCACACCGAACACACTAAAAATCTGGAAAAAGGAAGAAACCTGGCTCAATCTGCCAATATTACAACTTCCGAGACAGATGCTGTCCAAAGCTTGAAAGAAAAAGGTGCCAACACCCTCTCCATGTTGACGCCAATCACCGGAAAAGATTTTGAACGCGCTTACATCAACGCCATGATTAAAGATCATCAGGATGCTTTAAACATGATTGATAATCAGTTGATTCCAGCCGCTCAAAATGAAGCACTGCGCAATCATTTGGCTGAAACACGCGGACACGTCGCCATACACCTTGAACGTGCAAAGGAAGTTCAAGCCAATATGCAAGAGTAAGCAACCGCTGACAGGTAAGCTGTTTTTATAAAATTGTCGAAATTTTTACAAACAGGAGTCATTCCAAATATTGCGAAAGCGTAAAAAGAAGATGGCTCCTGTTTTTATTTACTATTTTCAAAAAATAAAACAGGCTTACCGCTTCATGGCTACAGGCATTTTTGTATCATAATCTCCGAGGATGACCGGAGACTGCCGGTTGCCAGTGTAAGACCGCACATTTTCGTACACGAAATTGAAAAGCTCCTGCACACTCACCACATTGTCTTCATCGCTATCAGCTTCGCCCTTTAGCCCCCGAATGAGGAAGTGACTGAACACGCCCTGCCGCAAGCCACTGGATTCCAGTGAGGTTTCTTCCGATTTGGACGATAACAACAAAGCAGTGCCTGGTTCAGCTTGTGCTAGTTTTTCGTAATAACTGGTGATGATACTCTGTGCAGAGCCGCTGCGCATGGCAAGGAGGCTACCGCTGTGGCAGGCATCAGCGATGCAAAGTTTGTACTTGGCTCGGCTATTTTTAAAAATAGCAGTGATGTCTTCGTGTAGCAATTTATTGTTAAAGCCATCAAAATCAATGGGTAAGAAAGACCCTTTTAAGCCGTGCCCGGAAAAGTAGAGCAGCACCATATCGTTCGGACCAGCTTGCGAAAAAATCCTTTCCATTGTAGCTTTAATATTGTCATAAGTCGCAGCATCATCAATTAAAATTTCCATCTGCTCGTCAGGAATAGCGCCGCCTTCCGGGCTTTTCAAAAAAGCGTGAATGCGGTAGGCATCATCGTCGGTGTAGCGCAGCACCGGCATGTGGTTGTAAGCAGCCACGCCAATCACCACTGCCCAAATCCGGGAACTGCTGCCCATCAGCTTCACGGAGCCTTTAGGATCGCGCGGAGGCGTTCCCATTTCGTTTTCGTCATTTAAAACATAAGGATTTTTAGCCCCGATAAAAGTGCCCTCGCGCCAGTAACCCGTCACGCGGCTGCCATCGGTCAGCAACAGCGTGCCATAGCCATTGAAGCTACCGCCTGCCCATTCGCCATCGTACTGCTCGCCATTCGGGTATTCGGCTTTGCCTTTGCCATCGGGCAAACGATTGTAAAACTTGCCGACGTATTTAGCGCCATTTTTAAAAATATAAGTACCTTCTCCATCTTGGCAATCGCCTTGAATACAGCCACTTTGCGCCGATCTCTTATCGCCTACGTATTCTCCCTCGCGCCATTGCCCGGTTTGGGTACTACCATTGACTTTGAACAAAGTGCCTGTGCCGTGTTTGGCACCATTCATAAAATTGCCGACGTACTTATCGCTGTTAGGATAATTTGGAAAGAAGAAGGCGCCGTAGCCATTTGGTTTTCCATTGGAGAATTGCCCCTCATACTTACTGCCGTCAGGATATGCAAAAATGCCATTTCCATTGTCACAATTGCCTGAAAGACAGCCTATTTGAATATCTGCTACTTCGGTCGTTGCCAGCGTATTTTCAATATTGCCGCTCGCATCCACTGGTTGCCCATTTTTCCACAAGCCGGTTCGTTTGGCACCATCCGTAAAAGTCTTGGTGCCTTTGCCATTGGGGTAGCGAAATGCCCATTCGCCCTGGTATTTGCTGCCATCCGAGTAGTAACAAACACCAACGCCATGTATTTCGCCATTTCTAAAATCGCCGATGTACACCGCCCCGCTCGGATAGATGTAAATGCCCTGCCCATTGGTACAATCGCCTGTGACACAGCCTTCTTTATTGGATTCTTTGCCTTTGATGATAAATTCCTGAGCGGAAATTTCTTCTTCTTTTACCAAATGACCTTTGCGCCAAATGCCTTCTTCGCGTTTGCCATTTGAGTAAACCTTCACGCCTTTGCCATGCGGGTAGCCTTTGAGCCAATCGCCCTGATACCAGCTGCCGTCTTCATAATAGCAAGTGCCTTTACCCGTAATTTCGCCGTTTTGAAATACGCCGATGTACTTTGCGCCGCTTGCCAACAGGAAAGCCCCTTCCCCGTTTTGACAGTCTCCAGAAACGCATTGCGCCTGAAGCCCCAGCGCCAGTGTGAGCAGTAAAATCGTTAGTGTAATTAATTTTTGCATCGTTCTTGAGATTATAAGCATGGAAAACAAACTTTTTGACGCGTTTGAAAATGGACAGACTGGTTGTTTTGGGGATGGCAAGTTACTAAACATTCAAACGTAAAAACGGCTCGAACGTTACAGAATTAATGAAAAATTAAATATGAAAACACGATTCAGGTAATGGTGTCAAGACAAGGTATTGTGAGCGGTACGCAATGTACAAATAAATGTATAGCTCCGTCAAGTTTTTTAAGGAACGCCGGTACTTTTTTAACTATCGCACGACGGCAATAGGCATTGTTGGGTCAAACGTGCCGGTCAAAACTGGCGTTTGAATATTTGCCGTGTAACGACGCACCTGTTTGTAAACAAAATTGTACAATTCTTGCACACTGACAATTTTATTGGTATTGCTGTCGGCTTCTCCTTTTAAACCTCGAATGACAAAATGGCTGAATACGCCTGACCGCAAACCACTGTCTTCCAAAGAAAATTCTTCCCCTTTTGAGGACATGAGCAACGCCATACCACCCCGGCTTTCTTCAAAAGCTTTGTACAGCTTGATTAACTCCGCGTCAACGCCAGCTTTTTGTGCAATCAAACCGCCGGCATGACAAGCATCTGCCAGAACGATTTTGTGCTTTGCCCGACTTGACGTCAGGATATCCCGTACTTCGGAGTGAAACAGTTTATTTTTAGTGCCATCATAATCTATGGGTAGGAAAGCGCCCTCGATGCCGTGCCCGGAAAAGTAAAACAGCACAACGTCATTCTCATCGGCTTTGGAAAAAATGGAGCGCATGGCGTACAATACATTGCTGCGTGTGGCGTCTTCGTCGATCAGCAAACGAACTTGATTATCAGGGAGTGCGCCACCTTCCGGGCTTTTCAAAAATGCAAATATCTGATACGCATCGTCATCTGTATAACGCAACACTGGCATGGCAGAATAGCGCGCCGCCCCGATCACCACCGCCCAGATTTTTACTTCTTTATTATAATCTGCTATTGCAACACTGCCTTTTTCTTTGCTATTTTCTTCAAACAAACGTTTAATAAGTTTGCCTTCTTCCCACACGGCACCTACGGCATTGCCAGTCGCGTAGTGCATCACGCCTTTGCCATTTGGAGCATCATTGCGCCAGTCGCCCTCATACCGATCACCACCTTTATAATACAAAATGCCCGTACCCTGCGGTTTGCCATCGCGAAAATCACCTACAAAACGATTGCCATTGTCATACGTAAATTTGCCAATCCCGCTGGAGCAGTAGTCTTCATTACAATTGCGCAGATTGATCGTATCGCCCATGATAGCCACACTGTTCCAGGCAGCCTGATACTGATCGTTAATCCAATTGCCGGTAATACTTTCGCCGTTGCGAAGCAGCAGCTTTCCTTCGCCGTGCCGTTGATTATTGCGCCATTGCCCAGTGTAACGAGCGCCATCGGCATAAGTCATTTCACCGTCGCCCTCCATTTTATCCTGCACAAAATTGCCTAAGTAAATATCTCCATTGGCAAATTCCAATCTACCGCGCCCCTGGCGTTTAGAGTTCATCCAATTGCCCAAGTATTTATCGCCACTTTTGAAGTACAAAATACCTTGCCCAGCAAAATAGCCAGCTTTGAACTGACCTTTATATTCATCGCCATTGTCAAAACGGTACTCGCCATAATCCGTCGAGCAATTGCCTTTAACACATTTTCCCTGGGCGTGCAGCAAAACAAATGTTTTTACAACCGCCAAAGCAATTAGGAGCAGTCTCATAAGTTGACCGGGTTTTGGTTACACCATGTTTTTGCAAAGAACCAAAAGCGGAAAGCGTCAATACAAACATTAGACGATTATGGATGCCAGACATTGGATTTAAAAATAAAAAAGCCATCCTTTATTAGGATAACGTTGATCGGAAACTCCCTTTGTTTTTTTTTAGCCATCAGACAAAAACCCTCGTAAAACTCAAAGTCCATTGTCTAAAGTCTTTACCCTATCTTCTCTGTCTGGTTTACACGTACCGGCTTTTGGGTTGTCGTCAATGTAGCGGTTGAATCATGCGGTATTATTCGTTATATATAATTTTTCTTCAGGTAAAATAATAAAGCCAAAAGCCTATATATTATTGCGCTGTTTTTAGGTTTTAATAAATTTTTTAAATAAATGTGACTTAGAGTGGCTATTTTTACGTCTAAATAGAACAAACGTAAAAGAACTGTTAAAAACTTTAAAATCATGCTGAAACATTTTCTAACTATTGTAGCAGTTATTTTAACTATTGCTGCGGGCAATGCCCAAAAAGCAAAGGGCGAGACATTTGGTGAAAAAATCAACGCCAAAGGGGCAGTCTCTTACGATCAAATGCTGGAAGCATTGCAAGGCAAAGATTCCATTGCCGTGAAAGTAATGGGCACGGTAGAAGGCGTTTGCCAGATGAAAGGATGCTGGATGACCATCACAGCACCAAACAAACCGGAAATGATGGTGAAATTTAAGGATTATGGCTTTTTTGTACCAAAAGATATTTCAGGTCGCAAAGTGGTGATGCAAGGCTTCGCTTACCGCGAAGTTACACCAGTGGACGAGTTGCGCCACTATGCCGAAGATGCCGGTAAATCGAAAGAAGAAATTGAAAAAATCACGCAGCCAAAGGAAGAACTGAAATTTATGGCTTCTGGCGTATTATTGCTTGACAAAGAGGGGAAATAAGACAATAAGCGAACGTATTTTATAGTTTTTCGTTAAACTTGATAAGAACACTATGGATACCGTTGTTGCCATCACAACACCAGCAGTGGGCATCCATAGTGTACAAAAATAGAGCAAAGAGAAAACTGCGCCAGGAAAACAGGATCAAACCTCACATGGTGGTGAACTCGGCGCTAAAACCGTAATCGCATGAACTACCACGCTGCCAAAGCTTTCATACTCGACAAGCTGGAGCGCGAGCTCTCCGAAAAGCTCACCTACCATGGCTTGCACCACACCTTAGATGTCTTGGCTACTACTGAGGAGCTGTGTTATTTTGAAAAAGTTCCTCCCTATGAATCACTGCTGCTCAAAACAGCTGCGCTTTTTCACGATGCTGGCTTTACCATTAGCAACGTCACCCACGAAGCATTGGGCTGTGACCTTGCCCGACAGCATTTGCCGCTGTACGACTACCTGCCGATTGAAATTGACCGGATTTGCGGCATGATTATGGCTACCAAAATTCCTCAAAACCCTCATAATTATCTGGAACAAATCATTTGTGATGCCGATCTCGATTACTTAGGCAGAGACGATTTTTATACCATCGGCGCTACACTTTTTGAAGAATTAAAAACGTACAATGTACTCCACACCGAAGAAGCCTGGAATCGTTTGCAGGTCAATTTTCTTGAAAAACACAGTTTTTTTACCAAAACCAACCGCCGCCGCCGCGCCCCACGCAAGCAACGTTACCTGGAAGAATTAAAAAAGATTGTGGCAACCTACGAAAAAAGTATTTTCTAGCAGGCAGCATTTGAAGCAACGCAAACGTTTTTATCTCAGTTTGATGATATAGGCGTTAATACTCCATGCAGCCCCTGCTGTGCACTCACTAGTTTAGATTAGAATCAACAAAAACAGGAAGGGGCTGCTTGATTTTCCTGCATTGGAATCCTTTCAAAAAAAATCAATCGTTATTTGTTTGTTTTTCAATCCAATAATCGTAATTTTGGACGTCCTTACTATTTTAACTTAATAGCACAAATCAGAATGCCAGGTGAACACGCTTAATTAATTGAATAGATTTGTGCTTGCTTCTCTAACCCAACAATTACTCACAATTCAAAAAAAAGCATCAGGCAACATGCTTTTAATGCACGCTGCTTGATGCCGTTGTATAAAAATTTTGTCTATCGACGTAGAGAAAAAGGGAAGAACGGTTGATTCGTACCTTTATTTGAAATGAGCGGATGTTCTTTCCACAAACACACGATGCAAAGTTAAGTGTGTTTCATATGGTTCGCAACTACAAAACAGCGTAGCAGCAACCTATCAGCTTACTGGGGAATACACCCATTTAAAGGCGTAACAGCCTGCTTATCAGCTCTTTGAAATAAAGCAAACGCTCACTCTGTTGAAAACAACAAAAGTGAATGAAATGAATTGCTGGCGAAAAAGGCATCAAGCAGTCTGCCCGGTAAGAACACTGCCTGATGCGTTGGTTGTTTTGCCAATTTTACGTAGAGAAAACAAAAGTAAGGAAGAACGGTCAGTCATACTGTAACGAACAGCGTTCTAACCACAAACACACAGTACAAATGTAGCGCACTGCGCCCCACCTTGCAAACGCAAAATTGGCAATTTTCAACACATCAGAATTCATTGTTTCTTTTTCAAAAAGAAAGATAAGAAATTGATTGACTGTTAATTAGTCTAAAAAAATAGACTACAATAATTAACATCAATCAAAGATAACCTTCGATATTCTAAATATCGAACACTGAGGTTCATTACAAAAATAGTATGCTTGAAACAAATTATTCAAACATATTATAGCAAAAGTTGCAAGTGATAGAATTATAATTTAAGCAAAAGTATAAACATAATTAATTGAATAACAGTGTTTTAAAAAAATAAAACTAGCTACTTGTTTTACACTTGCTCTAATGCTTTAAGTTGCAAAAAATGAAATTTTATAACTTTGAAAATAGCTCTATACACCGCCATCAAGATCATTAGTTACTACTGAGCTTGTCTGAGTTGTTTGACAATCACACTCAGTAGGTTGAGTAGTGGCAGGAGCGTAAGTCAAAGTTGAAAATGCGATGATGATTGCAATAATTGTACCCATAGTTTTGAACTTTTTGAATTTTTGTTCAAAACTATGATTGAAAAACAAGAGTATTTCAAACTTTTCTTTAACTTAATAATCCATCAGAAAAAGCACTTGATTTTGACTGTAAAAGCGCAAGTATTTGTAAATCAGGAATTTGTAAAATTAAAATTAATCTTTAAGTTTACAAATTTTGAGCATAAAAAGTCATAAAATGAAGGACTTAATAGCACTAGTAGAAGTAGTTTCAAAAAATAAGGTAAAGGAAATTGAAATTCTAGGCGCTCCACTGAAAGATAAAAATCCGACTAACTTACAAAGGCTATATAATGGTATTTACAGTGGGGAGATCAAAAACGAGGAAGACATCATCAATACCATTTTTTCTAATAGTAAGAATGCCTCCCTTTATTGTAGCAGGCTGAAAGGTCAACTTCGTGAAAGGCTAATCAATACGCTATTTTTTATTGATTTAAATCAAAATAATTTCAACGACTATTCAAGAGCCTATTACACTTGTTATAAGATGGCATCTGCTATTCGAATATTGATTGGGAGAAATGCCCGGAACGCGGCTTATCCTTTGGCAGAAAAGACATTGGAACTGGCATTGAAGTTTGATTTTACGGATATTGCTTTGACCGTAGCTAGAGATCTAAGAATGCAATTTGCAACGATTAGTGGTTTACGCGACAAGTATGAAAATATTAATAATATATTAAATATTCAAAATCAAACTTTACTAGCAGAGTTGAAGGCAGAGCAGTATTACACTGACGTGATGATAAACCTAGTCAAAATCAAGGCAGCTAAACCTGAATTTGCTGGGAAATTGATATCCTATGTAGAAGAACTGGAATTATTATCGAAAACTATTACCTCTTACCGTTTTAATTATTTTACCTATATAATTAGATCGTTGAGGTTTGAAGTAGTAGGTGATTATAAAAATATGCTACCGGTTTGCAAAGAAGCCCTTGCCTATTTTTTTCAAAAAAAGTCAATGGCTCCAAATAATGTAATTTTTTCGTTTTATTTAAGAATGCTGGTATGTCTTATTCACTTAAAGGATTTTCAAGAAGCGAAAAAAGTTGTAGATCAGTGTTCTGCGTTGGTAGAAGAAGGGGTGTATAACTGGTATGTTGTACAAAACTATCGCATGATTCTGGCTTTCTTTTCTGGCAATTTTCAGGAAGCCTATGAAGTTGGGCAAGAGGCATTGGCTAATCTGAAATTAAAAATTCAGGATGAACGGACTATTGAATTTTGGAAAATACACGAAGCCTACCTTTTCTATTTGATTAACATTAACAAAATAAAACCAGATAATAGAAACCCCGTAAAGAAATTTAGGCTAAGTAAATTCCTTAATGATGTACCAATTTATAGAAAGGACAAAACAGGTGCCAATGTTACAATTATCGTATTGCAAATTCTCTTCTTACTAGGAGAAAAAAGATACGATTTAATTATCGACCGTATTGAATCTTTGAAGACTTATACTCAACGATACTTACGCAATGACGATACCTTCCGTAGTAATTGTTTTATCCGAATGCTTATTGTCATGGCAGAAAATAGTTTTAATAAAAACGCAACCATACGCAAAGCCGAAAAATATTGGGATAAACTTCGCGAAAAGCCTGTCAACATTGTAGAGCAAAGTGCAGAAATCGAACTCATTCCTTACGAAATGCTCTGGACCTTCATTCTTGAGTCGCTCGATGAAAAATGGCATTAAAGCCATTGCCTGGCAGGGCAGGGTGAGCGTAACATTGTTGGGTGGCGTGCTTACCGACATGACTATGAATTAAGAAGGGGGAACGGTCGCCTACCGATAGTGGTGTTATGTTGTACTCATTTCATTTCGTTTTTTGGCATTCCGCTCTGGCTAACCAAGGCGCAGCTTGTGCTGCCACCCTCACCCACCAATATTACGCTCATCATTGTTGCGAATTGGAAGATCGGCGCTTTCGTCAATCATTTCCTGGCAGCAGTATTCCCTGAACCTATTGACAAAGTTACACGCATTTGAGCTTGCATCGTCAACAGTTTTTCTTTATTTTGGACATGGATTTTCGAATTTTAGCACATTTGTAAAAATATAAATATTTAATTATCAGCTTGTTATTTTTTTTATTAAAAACGTAACTGGACATGGCGAATTTTGAAGAATTGCAAGCATTGGTAGAAGTCGTTTCTAAAAATAAGGTAAAACACATCCATGTCATTGGCAATCCCGACAGCAAAGCCACCAAATTTGAGCAATTTTATGATGCCCTCGCCAGTGGTCGGCTAAAAAATGATAAAGAAGCGGCTGCATTTTTTTATCAGGCGTCGCCGGATCATGCGGCATACCGGAAGTTGAAGGAGCGGCTTCAGGAAAGGTTGTTGAATACATTGTTTTTTGTGGATGTGAATCAGGCTGATTTTAACGAGTATAATCAGAATTATTATACAATATATAAAGACTTAGCTGCTATTAAAATATTAATTGCCCGCTTTTCTAAAAAGGTAGCTATTCCATTAGCAGAGAAAACAATTCGACTTGCCCTGAAATTTGAACTTACTGATTTGGTTGTGATCTTGGCAAAAGAGTTATACTCACATTTTGCTGCTATAGAAGGAAATTTAGAAAAATTTAAATATTACAGCAAAGTTGCTAAGGATAACTTAGAAATTTTAGACGCAGAAGATAAAGCTGACTATTATTATGCTCATTTACGATTTTTTTTTGCTAAAAGTAGAGCTGCAAAATCCGAGCTTTATCAATTAGCACAAAAATATTCTCACGAACTTAACTTACTTGGTTGCCATATTCAATCTTATCGTTTTAATTATATTGCATATCTAATACATTGTTTAAAGTTTGAACTTGCTAACGACTATGGAGGGTTGTTGCAACAAAGCCAAGATGCTATTAAGTACTTCGTAAAGAGAAAACAGCAAGTCCCAACTACCGTGATGTTTTCATTTTATATCAGAATATTTGTATGCTACTTGCAGCAAAAAAATTACAGTGATGCTTGGAAGATGATTCCTAAATGTTTAGAAAATACCATGGAGGAAGTAAATAACTGGTTTTTGGCACTAGAATACTTCGTTATACTTTCATTTCATTCTAATCGTTTAGAAGAAGGATATAATTTTTTTGAAAAAGCGGTACAATCTTCAAATTTTTCTAAGCAGCCGATGTATATCAGAGAACGTTGGGTTATTTTGAAAACTTATTTTTATTACTTTTTTTTCGTACAAAAGAAATTACTTTCAAATAGTACCCTCCTTAAACAATTCCGCCTCTCCAAATTCCTCAACGAAGTGCCCATTTACCGACAGGACAAGCGCGGTGCCAACATCTCCATTCTCATTCTGCAAATATTGTTTTTGTTACACCAAAAAAAGTACAATGCCATAATCGACCGGGCGGAGGGGCTTCGGCAATACACCTACCGCTACCTGCGGCGCGACGATACCTTTCGCAGCCATTGTTTCATCCGCATGCTGCTCACGCTGCCGGAGTGCAGTTTCAACAAAACTGCGGTGCTCCGCAAAGCCGACAAATACTGGCAGCAACTGCAAGCCATGCCCCTGAATGTCGCCAAGCAAAGCGCAGAGATAGAGATTGTGCCGTATGAGACGCTGTGGGGGTTTGTGCTGGAGGAGTTGGAGCGGGAATAAGGGGATTGGAGGATAGGTGGATTGGGCAATAGGGTGATAGGATTATGGTATAAAATTAAAGTAGATTTATTTTTGATAGCGTGGAATGGCGTTGGATGCCAATTTAATGCGTTTAACCTGATTTCAATCAATTGAATAGAAGTGCTTTAAAAGATAAATATATTAATCCGCTGACGGATTTTGGGTTCAAAAAGTTGTTTGGTAATCTCCAAATTTTTACCCACCGATCCTACATGTTTCGGTCAAATACCTAAAGTTTTAGCCTCAGAACCTAAAATTTTAGCCCGACAACCTAAAAGTTTAGGTACGTTACCTAAAATTTTAGCCTCAGAACCTAAAGTTTTAGGATTGAGACCTAAAAGTTTAGCCTGACAACCTAAACGTTTGGGTTCGTTACCTAAAATTTTAGCCTCAGGACCTAAAGTTTTAGGATTGAGATCTAAAAGTTTAGCCTGACAACCTAAACGTTTGGGTTCGTTACCTAAAATTTTAGC
>CAZFBN010000056.1:0-5694 GCA_964517145.1 uncultured Saprospiraceae bacterium | reverse complement strand
CTAAAAGTTTAGCCTGACAACCTAAACGTTTGGGTTTAGAACCTAAAGGTTTAGCCTTGAAACCTAAAAATTTAAGTTCAGAACCTAAAATTTTACCTTTTTCTCTACTTTTTCCAATAAAAAGCCTGCATCGTATCATTATTTCGAGTGGCTAGGATAAGCGATTTACCATTGGCTTGCTTTAATAACGCCAGTGCGCGGGCGTCGCCAGGCAGGTAGAATCCGCTTTGTGCAATCGTTTGGGACTGAAAATTGCCCTTACCATCGCCGAGTAATAACAGTCCATTCATCGCGTCGTAGCGTCCAGTGTGGGTTTCCGTTGCAAAAGAGTTGCCAGCCAATAAAATATCTGCCTTGCCATCTTTATTAAAATCCTGAATGACAATGGATTGCACCGGCGCAAACTGTGCCTCGACCGGCAGCGGGTGCATTTCAAAAGCGCCGTTTTTGTTTTCAATCCAAACGCTGGTAAAGGTTTGAGCAGTAAGGACTTGTGCATTTTTTAAAACCGCTTTGGGGTAAATGTCCTGCCAACCCGCCTGCGCGTAGGAGGTGTAGTCGTTGAATTGCTTTTTCAGCGGAAAGAGCCAGGTGAGCAGGTCATTGCGAAAATGCACAGGCACTTCTTTGCCTTGCAAATGGTAGGTTAGCACGGCTATCGGCTTACCATTTTGATTAAAATCGGCAATGTACAAACGAGTAGATTGTTGATTATCAGCTTTATAGGGTGTGTTTAAACCCAAATTGCCTGCGACAAAATCGGTGTCGCCGTCGCCGTCGAGGTCAGCCGCGGCAAGGGTGTTCCACCAACCCTTTGAATTGTTGATTGCAGATTGTTGATTGTTAATTGCGGATTTTGGATGGACGATTTTTTCGAGTTTGCTGTTTTTATTTTGAAAAAATAAAATTGGCATCCATTCACCGGCGAGGACGAGGTCGGGGCGATTGTCTTTGTTGAAATCCGTCCAAAGCGCGGTGGTCACACGTCCAATGTTCTCCAGTTCTGGACAAACGGTTTGCGTAGCAATGGCAAACTTTCCACCCTGATTTTGTAAAAGGTAACTACGCGGAATGGCGGCATAATCCCCTGGCACGATGCGCCCGCCGACAAACAAGTCCTGGTCGCCATCCGCATCATAATCCGCCGCCACTACGCAGGACTTGCTGCTGTACATCTTGGGCAAGGCATTGACGTCCAACTGAAAATCACCTTTACCATTGTTTTTATACAAACGATCTTGATAATAAGGCGATTGCAAAGGAAATTCGCTACTGCCGCTCGTGAGGTATAAATCCAAATCGCCATCCTGGTCGGCGTCGAACAACAAGCAGCCGAGGTCTTCTTCGTATTTGGTGCCGGTCGTCAGCGGACGGTTCTGAAACGTGCCGTCTTTTTGCTGAAAAAATAAGTCTCCAGAATGTTTGAAACTACCGCCGACAAAAAAATCTTCCAAGCCATCGCCATTCATATCGCCCACCGCCAGGCGCGGACCTTCCTCGGAATGCTTGTGCGGCAACAAAGGTTGAATTTTAAAATCGGGATAATGTTCTTCAATATGTTGGTAATTGATTTTCAAACGATTAGAAACTTCTTTGAACAACGTTTTGGGGGCAGTCGCCAAGGTTTTGGGTATTTCCTGGGCATCTTTTTGCTGCATTTTCAAAACCCGATTCGCCGGAATATTTTTTAAAACCTGCACCTTGCCGTCCAGCCAAAGGACTTTGAGCGAGTCAATGGTTTTAATGGAATCCAATCCAAAATGTAAAAACGGTTCTACGGAAGATTGAAAGCCGCGATACGGCGACATTTCCTGGAATTGTGTCTTGCCGCCTGCGTACAGCCAAACTTTTGTGCCGAAGCCCGCCGGATTGCCTTTATCGCCTTTTAATTCGAGCCGTAAATAATGATGATTGGTAAATGTTTCCGACCGATTTTTATAAATAAAAGCCGGACTACTCATGTTATTTACCACATAATCCAAATCGCCGTCATTGTCCAAATCCGCCAGCGCCGCGCCGTGCGAGTAGCTGGGCTGCGTGAAACCCCAGTTTTTTGAATAATCCTGAAAGGTCAGATCTCCTTTATTTTTAAAAATATAATTAGGTAAATAAGCGCCGTCAATACTATTAATCGCTTCGACAAAAGAGGTTTTCATCGAGTTATTATATTGCGCCCGCAGCATTTCATTCATTTTATAACTCACAAAATCCAAATTTGTAATATCGCGCGGATAGCCATTGGTAATCAACAAATCTTTCCAGCCGTCATTATCCACATCGCCAAAGAGTGCACTCCAACTCCAATCGGTACTTTGAATGCCCGCCAACTGTCCGATTTCTGCAAAGGCAAGATTGCTGACAGCACTTGAAGTGCTGTCAGCAATCTTGCCACAATTCAATTGCAAGGTATTACGCACATATTGCGGATAATAACCACTTATGATTTCCGAGCGAAAACGATCATAATTAATAGAAGGGAACATAAGCTTGCGGCGCAGATTATCGGGAGGTAACATATCAACGGCAACAATGTCCAACCACCCGTCGTTGTTGAAGTCTGCTACGTCGTTGCCCATCGCGGAGTAGCTCGTGTGGCGAAAATAATCGGCAGCTTTGTCGGTAAATGTTACAAGCCCCCTAAATCCCCCCAAGGGGGACTTTTCCGAAGCGCCATTATTAATATATAATAAATCATTTGATAAATAATCGTTAGAAACGTAAATGTCTAGCCAGCCATCTTGATTAAAATCTGCAATAGAAACGCCCAAGCCATAGCCTTCTTTTAGGATGCCTGCTTCGCGGGAAACATTTGTAAAAGTGCCTAGCCCCCTAAATCCCCCCAAGGGGGACTTCCCTTCACTCGAAATCATATCATTTCGATATAAGCGATCGGTATTCGGCGACTCGCCATTTAGTTTTTTGGGTCGGATGACATTCGGACCGACCTCTTCCATGATATTGGTGAGTAAATAAACGTCCAGATCACCGTCGCGGTCATAATCAAAAAAAGCAGCTTGTGTGGTATGCCCTGTATCAGCCAAGCCCAGTGCTTGCGCTTTTTCCGTGAAGCCCCCAAAGCCCCCCGAGGGGGTTAAACCATTGTTAATGTAAAATTGATTGGCGCGGCGCGTTGCATCATAAGGACCTGCACAACTTACATAAATATCCAACCATCCATCGCCATTAATATCCACCATCGAAACGCCCGTTGCCCATTTACCTTCGGTATTAATACCCGCTTTTTTTGTTACATCTTCAAATTTAAAATTGCCTTTATTCAGATACAAACGGCTGTTGACCATATTGGCAGCAAAAAAAATATCCTGCAAGCCATCGTTATTTACATCCCCAACCGCCACGCCAGCACCATTGTAAAAATATTCAAAGGTGATAATATTTAATTCCTCCGATTCAGAAAGTTGATTGGAAAAATCTACGCCGGTCTGTTCAGGCGTCAGCAATTCAAAAAGTGGAATCGTTTTTTTATCGCTAACATTTTTCTCACAATTTACTAATAGTAAACTAAAACAAAGGACGTATATAGCTACCCTACGCATATTCTAAATTTTTCGGAAAGGTATAAAGCCTTTGTTAACTGGAGTTTAAACAATTGTGAAATTCGACAAACACGAGCAGGTGGCTCAAAAGACTGTTTAGTTTTGTGAAACTTTTTTTCACACAAAAACCCATTTTCGCCATGCTTCTCCGAGCCCTATTGACGCTTACCGGAATGCTGCTATTTGCGGCAGCTTTTGCCCAGGATGAGACTGTTTTCCAGCAAAACCTCCAGACCCAGCGTAAACCCTGGACTTCCGACGGTTTCTTCAATGACCCGCGCAATTTCCAATTTGCCATCGTGACCGACCGCACCGGCGGGCATCGCGACGGCGTGTTTGAAAAAGGAGTGGAAAAGCTGAATTTGTTATTCCCTGAATTTGTGATGAGTGTCGGCGATTTGATTGAGGGCTATACGACGGATACCGTTGAAATCAATGCGATGTGGCACGAGTGGGACAGCATTTTGAACCCGCTGAACTTTCGTTTTTTCGCGGTACCGGGCAACCATGATATTTCCAATGATGTAATGCGCCAAACCTGGCTCAATCGGTACGGACTTTCTTATTATCATTTTCGATATAAAGATGTGTTGTTTTTAGCGATGGATTCCAATGATGGCGAAGGCGTGCAGTTTAGTCGGGCGCAGTTGGATTATATAAAAAAAGCCATTGCTGATAATAAAAATGTGCGCTGGACGCTCCTCTTTATGCACCATCCGGTTTGGAATTATAAAGAATATAATGGTTTCCCCGAAATTGAAGAAGCGCTGAAAGGTCGTCCTTACACGGTTATTGCAGGTCATAATCACCGTTATTTAAAGAAAGTAAAGCAGGAGCGGAATTATTACATCCTCGGCACGACGGGCGGCGGCAGTGAATTGCGCGGTCCGCGCCTGGGCGAGTACGACCATGTGACCTGGGTGACGATCACCGATCAGGGTCCGCAATTGGTCAATTTAGCGCTCAGCGGTATCATAACGGATGATGTGCTGAATGAAGAGAATGTAGAATTGGCGCAGGCTTTGATTCGGGCGTCTCGTATTAATTGTCTGTTATTACAAAAAAATGCGAATGAAGCGGTTGCTTATTATAATATTGAAAATTTAGCTAGCAAACCATTATATTTTCAGGGGCGCTATTTTCACAATCATCATTTGGAGGTAAGTGAAAATAAAATGGATTTAACCATTGCGCCAAAATCTTCGGCACAGGCGGTGGTGAATATTAAAATCGCTCCCGGCAAAACCCTCGCCGATATTGACCCGCTGGAACTCGACTGGCAAGTATTCTTTGAATCGCCTTTCATGGAGCCGCCTTATAAATTGACGGGCACGCATAAACTACAAGACAATTTTATAACGGAAGACCTGACATTCACCGCAATGGACGTTTTTCTGCAAAACCATGATATAACATTAAGTTATCCTTATCAAAATGTAACGCTTCGTTATACCCTGGATGGTTCGGAGCCTACAGCACAATCGCCGGCTTACACGCAGCCCATCAAAATCAATGCGACCACCACGGTTAAAGTGCGCTTTTTTGATGCCAACAATCAAGCGAAGAGTGAAATCATTGAAAAAACGTACCGCAAAGTCGTGCCGTTGGCGGGTGTAACATTGAAAAAAGCACAAAATGGCTTGAAATACAAATTCTACGAAGGCATGTTCAAAATGCTACCAGACTTTAAAATGCTGACACCGAAACGAGAAGGCATTGCGACTGACTTTAATATGGAAAAGATGGCGCAGATTAAAAATCATTACGCATTTCTATTTGAAGGCTTTGTAGAAGTACCGGAAGATGGTTTATATACTTTTTATACCCATTCCGATGATGGCTCTAAGTTGTTTATTCACAATGAGTTGGTGGTGGATAATGACGGCTCACACAGCGCCCGCACGCGCAAGGGCAATATTGCGCTGCGCAAAGGCATCCACCCGGTTCGCATCGAATATTTTGAAGATTTTGAAGGAGAAGAGTTGCGCCTCGGTTATGAAGTAAATGGAAAAGAGGCAAAGGAGATCACATTTAAAGAATTATTTTATCAAAAGTAAATGTAAACCAGGGATTTTTATTATGAAATAGATTTTATACAGAATAATTAAAATAAAGTAACGCGCGCGAGTAACTTAGC
>CAZFBN010000055.1:17194-32265 GCA_964517145.1 uncultured Saprospiraceae bacterium | reverse complement strand
ATTAATTTGTGACTTTAGCAATGTGCGACGGAAAAAAGATTTTAGGCAATTGCAAAACCTTCCATCAGTTTTCGAGCATGGGGAGCCTGAAATCCAATGACAATTTCATTTTTTGGAATTCCTTTTTCGATTAACATCTCAGCAATACGAAGGTCTGTACCATCATGTTGCAGCCAAACTTTTCCATCCATTTTTACATCAATATGCACAAAAGTAGCGTAAATCCAGTTAGAACGTTCCCATCCTACAGCAAACAGCAGGTAATGCCCGCGTTCGTCATCCATAATCAATTGGGTTTCTATCTCCTCCGTTGAGGGGCTTATGCTGGCAATTGCTTCCACCACACTCCGTACTATTTTTTTATAAACATTTACTTTTTCCATTCTACCAGACTTTGGTTTTCCTCATTAAAAATAACAATTTTTACTTGATACCGTTTCGCTAGGCGAACGAAAAATGGATCGTCAAAAAAGCGATTGTAAAAAGTGAGGGGTACTGCCAGAAATAACGTTCGCTCAGGTTCTTTTTCTTCTAATGCCACCAAATAAATCAAAAATTGTCCAAGTGCATCTTCAAATGCATCCAAATCAGAAGTTCCTACAAAGCTTTTTATTTCAATAGCAATTTTTTCTTTACCTTTTTCAGCTGCGATAATATCTTTTTCAGCACCTAAATCAATAAATCCTCTTCTTCGCCCTACTAAAATAAAATAAGGATCATGCGTGATTTCCCAGCCCTCTTTTTCTAATGCTGCTTTTACTAAATTATGATATTTATCTTTTGCCATTTTGTAATTTTGACCGTACAAAAATACAAAAATTTGGACTCAACGTTAACCCTTCGATTCCTCACCGAGCCTACCGACGTCAATTTCGGCGGCAAAGTGCACGGCGGCATGGTCATGAAATGGATTGATCAGGCGGGCTTTGCCTGCGCGTCAAATTGGTGTAGTGGCTACTGCGTCACGGTGTATGTAGGTGGCATCCGATTTTATGAACCTGTGCACATCGGGCATTTGGTTGAAATTCAATGTCGTATCATTTACACCGGTACCACCAGCATGCATGTGGCGGTAGATGTGTATTCCCGCGCAACAACGGAAACCCAATTGCAAAAAACCACCCATTGCATCATTGTTTTTGTAGCCGTGGATGAAAATGGCAAGCCGCGCCCCGTGCCGAAATGGACACCCCAAACCGAGCATGAAAAACAACTCGAAGCTTATGCTAAAAAACTAATGGATTTGCGCCGGAATATTGAGGAAGAGATGAAGCCGTTTTTGGAACATTAACATGAGTTATCCCGAATTTTTAAGATGTGGGTACTTTATTTTGAATAAAAAAATTCGAAGAGCAAGGAATGTTGGAATAATGGAAAATTGGAATGCCGAAATAACCTGTATTCCGTGTTCCAATTTTCCATCATTCCAACATTAAAGGCAGCGCACCAGAACGATGGCGTACGCAAAAAAATTCTGGACGACTTCTGTCATTGCTAATTAATTCCGTCGCCTTGCCGGTATCAAGGTCACCGGATACGACACCACACTTTCATTCCCATTTTTACCAACGGAAGCCACGCCAAATAAATAATTGTCAATCACAATATTTTCCAGCGTATAATCTGTTACATTTTTATCAACAAAACGTGAGTAACGCCACTGCGCATCAGTCGTTTCACGCCAGTAAATTTTATAACCCGCCAGATCAGGGTCTTCCACGGGGTCCCACATTAAACGCGTAGAAGGACGCACCGCACCGCCAATCATCACTTGCTTAGGCGCAGGGGGCGCCCAGGCTAAGCCCGCCATTACAATCGCATTCACGCCGGTTAATTTAGCAGCGTAATCAAAATTCACGCCTTCTATTACATCGCCGTATTTAATTCCATCTTCTGTACGCAAATCTTGATGCTGTCTATTATATTGTTCATTCGTTTCCATGATGCGCACGCCCGGAAAACCCAAATCATTAAACGGTTTATGATGTCCGCCGCGACCAAAACGATCCAAACGATAAATCATTTTAGCATCCATCGTCGGCATGTATAATTCCGTCATCCGATCGACATAACGTGCCAACTGACGCGAAGGTCCGTCCACTTCGCCCCCGTAAACACGGTGCCAGGCGCGCTGTTGCTCGGTTTCAGTGGCAGGCGTTGGTTCAGAAAAAACTCGGAAAGTGGTGTTGTCAATCACGCCATTAATCCCTTCAATATTACCAATCATATCATTATTTAGTACGCCTATGATATCCCAGCCTTGTTCTTTTGCAACGCTCGCAACATGCTGCCCGCCGTGTAAGCCCTGCTCCTCACCCGACAAACCAACGTAAATAATGCTGCTCGGAAATTGATATTTCGACAAAACCCGCGCCGCTTCTATCGCGCCAGCCATGCCAGAAGCATTGTCATTTGCACCGGGCGAATCCGCCGTAGCATTCGACGCATCGGAAACACGCGAATCAATATCACCACTCATAATCACATATCGATTTGGATAACGTGTACCACGCTGAATAGCAAGCACATTGACCACCCAGGTATCCGTTTTGATACGACCATTCGGATCACCTTTAACGGCAGAAGCCCTTTCTTTTACTTCCAGACAATTATTACATGCCGCTGAAATTTTTTGAAATTCGGACTTAATCCAGCGACGAGCAGCGCCAATGCCGCGCGTGTTGGACACCGTGTCAGACATGGTGTTGCGCGTGCCAAAGCTCACCAGCTTGCGAATATCTGTTTCGATGCGCTCGGGCGAAGGCGCTTTGGCAATATCATAAATACGCGGATCCACCTGCGGTGGAACGGTTTGTGCTTGTAATAAAGTGTTAAAGCTGATTGTAATAATAAGGATGTAAAATTTCATTGTTTGAAATATTTGTGTTAGATGTGGCACATTTTTAAATTGCGCTATATATAAATAGTCAGAATCAGAATCCAAAGAATGTTATAATTTTCAGAATTCTGTTAATCTTTTAATGCTGAAAATTCTGATTCCAACAGTTATTTAGGTTGTAATAAAATCATCTCCGCCTTTACTGATTCTACTTTATTTCGTGAATAAAAAACCGGAAAATATTGGTCATTCACCCAAATATCAAATAAATTCCGATAGTGTGGATGATTGGGATTGCCGCTTTGTCCGGGTGTGTTCGTACCGACCGAATGATCCCAATCGCCTGTATCCACAATGATTCTGAAAGAAGCGCCGTGGGTTTGATTGTCACCACCGCCGGTGCTGTTTACTGTATGACCGCTACCGCCGCGTGGTGCCGGACCCACTTCCAATAATTTCTTTACATCCTCTTTTACCGCATTACTTAATGGATGTTTAATTAAAACGTGTTTATAATTTACTTGCCCGTATTGCCATTTGGTGCGGTCGGGTCCGAGTTTTTTATCCAAGTTGTAAATTGCTTCGCGTAAACTTTTGATAACCAATTCGTTTCTTGCCTGAACGGGATTTTTACCAAAATGACCATCTGGCATTAAAAGCCAATCTATGATACGTTTGGTTTGTACGGAAACAATGCCACGCTCTTTTTCAGGAATCATTACATCACGTACATTACTGTATAATCGACCCTCCCAGGCTTGATAAATGGCGGCTGGAATGGAGTTTTTATTTAGCTGATAATCCCAATTTAATAATAATTGCCGGGCATCTTCTATCTTTTCATTATCTGTAATTTTTACATTTTTTAATAAAGGCACTAAAGTTCGAGCCGGAATAGATAAATAATCCGTTTGCAACTGCATCATATCCATCATATTAAATTTCTGTCCCGATCCTAATACCTCCCGAATGCGATTGCCACGATAAGGCTCCGACCAGTTATACCCAACCGTTGCGCCAATATCATTATAATCTCTTGGTGTTACATTTTCATTCGCAGTTGCAATAAAACCATTACTTGGATTAAATGAATGTGGGCGTTTTTTTATTTCCAAATAACCATCCCACTCATAAGAACCATCACCGGGTACGGGCACCAAGCCACTGAAATTGCGACGAATGGGCGTAATGCCAACTGCCTGCCAGCCGATATTTCCTTCTTTATCCGCCCATATCATGTTTTCACCGGGGATGTGACTATATTTACATGCTTCCCGAAATTCCTCCCAATTCTTCGCCTGATTCATGCGCAAACTCGCCAGGTAAGGCGCTCCGCCTATTTCCAGCCAAGCACAACGCATCGCGCAGGCTTGATTCTTCGCAGGATTTTCATACGTTACCGGACCGTGCCGCGTGTATTTTAATTCAACCGTAACAGGCGATTGTCCTTTTACATTAATTGTTTCTTTAATAATTTTCATGTCCTCCCAAGCGCCCTTATACCAGTATTGATTGGGTTTTTGCGGATTGGTTTTATACACATATAAATCTTCCCCATCTGTACCGAAAATGGTTAGCCCCCAGGCACCATATTCATTATGACCAATGGAAATGCCCGGAATTGTTGGCTCGCCGCCGCCTATTACATTCCAGCCGGGGGCTACTAAATGACTCATGTAACGCAAGGATGGCGCGGATTGTGCCCGATGCGGATCATTCGCCATCATCGGAAAACCACTTTGCGTGCGCTCGCCACTCACCACCCAATTGTTACTACCGATCATCTCCGCGCCTTTCAAAAGGGCATCTTGTTCGGCTTTTTTATCAATTTCGACTAATGTTTTAAATTTTTCCCAGTTATCGGTGCGGACTTCCGCAATTAAATCCGTGGGTTGAAACACCACGCCGCCGCGAAAGGCTTGATAAGGTTCTATAAGCTTCTGAGAAAAAAGACTTGTATCTATTTGAGAATCAATATGTAAGATTGGGTCGCCCGGATGAAACCAAGATTGTTCTTTGACTTTGGCTACGCCCAATTTAGCGACCGCCTGCGCCGTGCGAATTTCATCATTGATATTGCCTAGCAAACCCTGATGGCGCGAAATGACCACTTCCGGCGTCCATTTTTGCGGCTTTATATTTAGTAATTTAAATTCTAAAGGTAATAGTTTGGCATTTTTTTCGGTTTCACCAATATACGCATTTACTCCATTTACAAAAGATGTAATAATCAATTCACCACGCGGGTGATAATGATTCAATTCTTTTTGTAAATCACCCTGAAATTTAAATAATCGGGTACCGATATCGCGTTTTAATTCACGAGCGCCTAATATTTCCGAAACGGTGCCCGTTGCCTGCCGCCTCCACATTTCAAACTGAAACAAGCGGTCGCGTGCCGCTATGAAACCTTGCGCGAAGAATAAATCTGCTTCATTTTGTGCATAAATGTGCGGAATGCCCCAAGCGTCCACAATAATTTCCACCGGCTGTTGTAAGCCATTAATCGTGAGTTTTTCCGTTGTTTGAGCTTGTACAAAAGTAAGCAGCAGTAAGCCAAGCAGCGATGTGTACAATTTTTTTTGCATAAAAATGGGCGTTTTAAACACTGAATTTGCAGTTGGTAATTTGACAAAATAAAAGTCAAAAAATACGATCTTTGTGGAAAATACAAGGCAAATACCTGGGAAAATGTGTTTCTTTGAGTAAAAGATTGAAATTATAACTGCTCCGGCAACTACATATTTGGCGCTAGAAGTATATTTTGAATTCGAAGACCAAATCAAAATCTGCTACGAGTATTTGGATGGAAAACCACGCCCTATGAGCTACACTTCGCCTAATCATGGACGCATCGCGCGCAACTTATCCAGGATTATTGACACTTATTTAGTCGATAAAAAAGGGGAAATCTGGACCGAAAGTCGAATGTTGTACGTACCGGATTGTAATAAAATCTATTATCCTGATGCGGTAATCGTTTTGCATGAACCGCAATATTTTGATTATAAAGGCAAAATGCAAGCTACTTTAAATCCGACCGTGCTGATTGAAATCAATTCAGGCTCAACCGAAACTACTAATGAAACTGACAAATGGGAATATTATCAAACCATTCCAAGCTTGACACAATACGTGCTTATTTCGCAAAAAAAGGCATTTGTAGGATTATATGAAAGGCAAGCGCCCGGCTCCGAAAAATGGACTTATACGGGACATTCGGATTTTGAAAATGTAATTCAAGTCGCTGGTTGTGAATTGCTTGTAAAAGATGTTTATCATAAAGTAGTGTTCCCAGAACCTCCTCAGGAACAAGAACCCTAATCCTCTTTTAAAACAAATCCATACCTAAAGCGTCTTAATTTTCCTATCTTAGCCTGCAAATCACTTTCCTATGCGCAGCGCTATCTTGATGTTTGCACTAAACATCGTTTTGATTTTCAACGGTTTGGCTCAAAAAAGCACGACTCACCTCCTTCGCTCTCCCGACGGTACGATTCAAATACAGATCACTGTCGGCACACAATTATATTATCAAGTCACACATCAACAGCAAGTTATTCTCGACAGTTGCAAGGTTGCTTTACATTTACAAAATGATATTATATTAGGTAAAAATGGAATGGTTCAAAAAGCCACCCGCCGCTCGGTGCGCGACACCATCCTTCCGGTCGTGAAAGAAAAAAGAGCCAAAATACCCGACGTCTTTGAAGAACTCACCTTGCAATGCAAAGGCAATTACAGCCTGATCTTCCGCGCATACAACGACGGGATTGCCTACCGCTGGGTCACGAATTTCAAAGACAGCATTACGATCTTGCAGGAAGACGCCATTTTCCATGCACCCCAAAACCCGATGGTCTATTACACTGCAGTCAGTCCACGACTCGATGGCGACATTTTCCACACCAGCTTTGAGTCTATTTATCAAAATGCCCTCCTGGACACGCTTCCTCCGCAAGCCATGATCTTCACACCAACCATGCTGCGCCAACAAGGCAAGCCCAGCCTCGTCATTACCGAATCGGACTTACTCAATTACCCCGGCATGTTCCTACAAAAACAGCCCGGCAGCACCGCCCTCCAAGGCACTTTCGCACCCTACCCGAAAAACATCAAAGTCACCGAAGGCGAATTCCCTCAACAAATCGTCACCGAGCGCGAAAACTACATCGCCCGCAGCGAAGGCAAGCGCGTGTTCCCCTGGCGCGTGATTGCCATCGCCCCAACCGATGCCGATCTCATTATGAACGACTTAGTCTATCGCCTTGCCACGCCCAATCAATTAAAAAACACCGATTGGATTCAACCTGGACAGAGTACCGAAGAGTGGATCATCGGTAGCAATATTTACAATGTGCCATTTGTAGCAGGCATCAACACCGAAACGTACAAATATTACATTGACTTTGCCAGTCGCTTTGGTTTGGAATACGTGATGCTCGACGCCGGTTGGAGCGATGTGAAAGACCTCTTCAAAATAACGGCGGAAATGGACATGGACACGATTGCCGCGTACGCAAAGATGAAGGGCGTGCACCTGACGCTGTGGACGCTCTCCATGACCCTCGACCGCCAACTCGACAGCGCAATGACCCAATTTCAAAAGTGGGGCGTCAAATGCATCATGACCGACTTCATGGACCGCGACGACCAATACATGGTCAACTTCTACCAACGCATTGCCGAAGCCACCGCAAAGTACAACATCATGGTCATGTTTCATGGCGCGTACAAGCCCGCCGGACTCCAGCGCACCTACCCGCACCTCATCACCCGCGAAGGCTTACTAGGCTCAGAGTTCAACATCTGGAGCGACCTCGTCACCCCCGAACACGACCTCATCCTGCCCTTCATTCGGCAGTTGAGTGGCCCCATGGACTACGAACCCGGCATACTCGACAACGCTACCGCCCAAACCTTCCGCTCCATCGGCACCAAAGTAATGACCCAAGGCACCCGCAGCCACCAACTCGCCCTCTTCATCGCCTACGAAAGCCCCCTACAGATGTTCAGCGGCAACCCCAGCACGGGCTTCCAGGAACCCCGCTTTATGGAACTCCTCGGCAGCATCCCCACCGTGTGGGACGACACCCGTGTACTCGAAGCCCAATTCTCCGACCACCTCGTACTCGCCCGCCGTCACGGCAAGGACTGGTACCTCGCTGCCCTCAACGACTGGACACCCTACGCCACCACGATCACCCTCGATTTTCTGGAGGAAGGCACCTACAAAGCCACCCTCTGCAAAGACGGCATGAACGCGCACCGCTACCCCTCGGACTATACCCTCGAAGAAAGAACCGTACAAAAAGGAGATCGGATGGGCATGCGGCTCGCGCCAGGCGGGGGCTGGGTGGTGAAGTTGATAAAACAGTAGCATACAGAACTTAAATGTTTGAAAACAAGTTATCTTTACATAAATTCTTACTTATGAAAGGCATTTATTACGTGACAGACGAAGAAAATAATAAGCGATTTGTACAAATAGACCTTTCCATCTACGGTGAATTGTGGGAAGACTTTATGGACGCGCTGGTTGCTTCCGCACATCAAGACGAAGAAACCCTTGATTTAGATGATTTTATGCAAGAACTAAAATCGGAGGGATTATTAGATGAAGACGTATAAAGTAACGATCCGAAAAAATATCGCTAAAGCAATCAAAAAACTACCCAAAGCTACCATCAAAGCCGTTTTAAGTAAAATAAAAGCACTCTCCACGGATCCTCGTCCCGAAGGTTGCAAAAAACTAATAGGTACCGAAAACCTCTGGCGTATTCGCAGCGGCGACTACCGCATTGTGTACTCCATTGAAGATGAACAATTAATTGTTGAAGTGGTGCGCGTGCGGCATCGAAAAGAGGTGTACGAATAGCAACAATAAGCGCTTTACTTTTTAAACAAAACAACCATTTGTAAACACACCTTAAACATCAACCGCTACCCATCGGATTATTATTTGGAAAAAAGAACCGTACAAAACTGTGACCGCATGGGTATCCGCCTCGTGCCGGACTGGAGTTGGGTGGTGGTGTTGGGGAAGGAATATTACACTTTATTGCGCCAACAATTCCGATACCTCCGTCTTTAAATTTTGTAAATGCCGTTTTATAATTGCCCAGATAACAGTATCTTCCGTACTATCATACGCATGAATAAGCCGATTGCGCAAGCCAACAATCTGAATAGCGTGGGTTATATCATGTTCGGTGTCTTCTTTGCGGAATTGATTCACAGCTTCGCCAATAATAGACAACTGTCGTTCTACTGCACTTTTTGTTTTTAAATCTGCTTGATAAGCTTCAAAACTGACAACATCATTCGTAAATAATTCTATCAATTCAATCGCTCTCAACACATCAGACAGATACTTTTTGGATTTGTCGGTCATAGATCAACTGCTTGGTACGGTCAATTTCTTTTTGAAGATACGTATTAGTGATGGAGGTATTGGTTAATAAATCTATCTTTCGGTTGAATAATTGTTCCAATTCAAACCATAATTGTAAAATAAATTCTCCTTTTTGTAAAGGATCTAACCCTTCTTGCATAATAAGGTAAAAATCTATATCACTTTTTTCATTTTTATCAAATACATCTGTTAATACCGAACCGAAAGCATAAAGTTGATCCACCTTATGTTGTGCACATAATTCAAACAGCCGCTGTTTATAAGGTTCCAAGATATTGACTTTACGAGCTTCCATACTCAAAATTACACAATTATCTTTCATGCTGCAATTGCCTTGAAAAATTTCCCACTTTTTTGCAACTAAATTACATCCCAGCCGTAGTAAGTATTAACCTCCCATCATTATACAAAACTAAACCATATGAGCAAGACCACTACGTTTATTCATTCAAATGACATTCTCAGTGCCTCTTCGGAAGCGGAACTCCGAAAACTCGGCAAATTCAATGACGTGCGCAAAGCCTTGCAAACCCGCCTCGGCAATCGCCTGAAATTCTCCGGGAGAGGCTGGAAAGATTTATTGGAAGCCTTGACACTCCTCAGAACCTTAGGTGCAATTTATTCATCCACCGGTTATTTTGCTTCAGAACCTGCTCGCTATATTTATGCCTTAACCGAACTCGACGGTGAACACCGCCTCAAAGAATTAGGCGTAGAGAAAGATCATTATTATAATAAAGAAAAAGCTCGCCGCTGGCGCGACACGATTGCAAAAGCCATTCACCCGGATGTATGCGCACACCCCCACGCGAACGCTGCATCTGCCAAGTTAACAGAACTCTATCAAGAAATCGCAGGGGAATGAAGGAGAATAACACCAATACGCAACTCGTACACATTGTGCTGGGTGCGAATGAATTACGTCTGCCTTTTCAGCTCACAGGCAGCTTGAGTCCACAACACCTCAAAGCCATTTACAATGCCTGGCAGGGCAGTGCGGTCATAGACACCAAAGGTACGGTCTGGATTGCGAAAGACCGCATTCATACCATCATGCGTACCCACAGACAAAACATTAACTATTTATTGCGGGAAGTAAAAGATGACAATAAATGCCGGATTGGCAACACACTCTACATACGCGGCACCGAAATTTGCCAACTCCTGGACCGACATATTCAAAGTGCTGGCAAAATCAAGAAAGAAGACTACCTGCGCTATTCTGAAGCCATGTACAAAGCCCTGCGGGATGCACCGGAGGTGAAAAATTTGCGCGCTGCCTATTACGAAATCACCGCTGATTTGCGCCGCCGCCTCAAACGCGAACGCCAACGCGCCTTACACATTGAAACGGATGAACTCACTGGAAAACCTCTCAAAATTCGCAGCGACTTCTCTCACATTCGTAGCGTAGCTTCTTACTTTGAACTATCTGCTTTTTACTGGAATGGGCTCCTTGTCAACAAAGAAACCCACCAGTTGATCACCGAGCACAATATCCATGACGAAGAAGCGCTGAAATGCCTCTGCCTGACGCAGCAATGGAAAATAGATTGGTATGGAAAGTACAAAAAAACGTTGAAATCAAATGGATATTAAAATTTGTTTCAATTTTTTACATTGTAAACATAAATAGTATTTTATGAATAATTCAATTGCCAGATCAACGCTAACCAACCCTGTAAGGGTGACACATTAACAATTTGACTATAACACCCCGCTGGGGTTGCTCCCGACACGCCCCATTTTTGCTATAATTAGGATACCCCACTGGAGTACACACACTTGTGAATGGAATACTATGATGTCATTAATTAAAACGGTTATATCTGCTATCTATACGATTATAGGATAATGTAATACAACTATCTGTGTATATCATACAGATAGAGGTGTAGATAATACATGTATTTGTGCATATCATACGGAAAAAAGCGCATATAATACAAATAAAGATGTAAATAATATAAACGACTGTATAAGTAATACAATAATTAGAGTATATAATATAGAATAAAGTGCAAATAATATATAAGCTTGTGTAATTAATATAGACATTTGTGAATGTAATACAGATGCTTGTGCAAATAATACACAGGCACAATTGTGTAACAATTAACTTTTTATAAATCAATCAAAAAAAGTCTTTTTTGAGAGGAAAAATACTTGACTTTACATGGTATTGCTATTATATTTGTAAATACTTACCCAACATATAACACATCTCAACTGAGCTTTTAAGGTACTGCCAGTGGTATCCTATTATTTCATTTAAATAAGCGATTTATGTCAGCTTCGACAGAGCGATCTTTTGGCGCACGCCTCGCACGCGCCCAGGAAATGTTGGGTAAAATTTCCTACTTTGAAAACTGGAACCCACCCCGGCAGGAAGAAACAGTTGCCGGCTTAGGGGAATTCATCAGCGTGCTTATTGCTTTGAATCAGGAGGAAACCAGCCTGGAACAGCAGTACAATATGATGGTGAAAACCCGTGAAAACTTGTTTTACAAGGACCCTAATTGCATTACCAAGCTATTAGCTATGATTCGTGGTTCCGTAGAGGCGCAGTACGGGAAAGGCAGTATCGAATTCAATCAAATTGATACACTGGTGCGACAAATGCGCGACAATAAACCTGCCATTCGGGCGGCTACTGCCAACTCGCCGGAGGGAAAAGTGTCGCAATCGGAGCGTTCGTATGGCTCAATCACACAATATTTTAGCGATCTGGTGGTCATTTTATCCCAACTGCCGGGATATGCGCCCAATAATCAGATATTGCAAATACAAAACCTACAAAGCCTGGTCGCTCAGGCAAATCAATTAGCCATAGATGTTCCTATGCGTCGCCAACAATTGACAAAAGCACGCGACCGCCGCCGCGAGGCTTATCTTGAATTGAAAGATCGAGGTAGCCGTATGAAAGCATTTACCAAATCAAATTATGGCTTAAATTCAACGGAGTTTAAGGAAATCAAAGGGATCTCTTTGTAAATAAGCAAGAGGAGGTTTGTTGTATAGGAGTAGTTTGCTAATGAATGCCTACATGTCATTTACATTACAAATATTTTTCATTTGCTATTGCGCCGCTGAGAATTATTGCTTAAATTTGCCGATATAATAAAAAACGTACTCATATACGGCGACCTCCCACGTTAAAGACGTTTACTACTAAAGTTTTACAACACCTCTTTGTGCAACTTACTTTGTGCTGGGTTTAACTGAAAACACATAGAACCTATTATCATTTCATATAGCTATAAAGTGCTGTTAAGTAGCATTTTAGGGTATAAATTAATTTGTAAATAATATCATTAAATTCCTTTACTTAAAGTTAAAAACCTATGCGAATTTGCACCTTGCAAACGTTGTTGCTAGTCATTACCTTATTCATAGCAGTACCCTTGTCTGCTCAAAATGACCAAGCACTCAAGGCGGCTTCTACCGCTTCTGCTGCCACACAGGCAAAACCACTACCGCAAATTTTTGAAATCTTGCAATCTAACTTTGGCAACGAACAAGTGTCAAACGCTGTATTGCTACGATTGAAAAAAGATCAGTTGCCTACGTTATTACAACGATTACAAAATGAACAGGGACGCGTAACTTTGGAATTACCGGCTGTGAATGGTCAGGTAATAACATTTGATTTAGAAAAAAACAAATTACTCACAGCGGATTTTAAAGTACAAACACCGGTGGGTACCTATCCTTACACACCGGGACAATACTTGAAAGGTACGGTAAAAGGATTATCAAAGTCGCTGGCTGCCATCAGTATTTTTGATAATCTGGTGATGGGCGTGTTTTCCACAGAAGCGGGCAATTACGTGCTCGGTCCTTTGCGTACCGTCAACGGTATTCCCTCTGAAGAGTACATTTTGTACAATGAAAAAGACTTGAAGATCAGCAATGAATTTGCTTGCCATACCGATGAGCTGACAGAGGTTATTCATCCTAAAAAATCAGGCACCGGACCAGAAAAAAGCCTGGCAACATCAATTGTAAAGGTTTATTTTGAATGCGATTATCAAATGTACCAGGAGAAAAGCTCCAACAGTACCAACGTTGCGAATTTTGTAACCGGCGCTTTTAATGCAATTTCTACCATTTATAGCAATGAGTCTATTTTGACGCAGATTTCACAGATTTTTGTGTGGACAACGCAAGACCCGTATCGCAGCAATTCTTCTTCTAATGCCTTAAACGATTTCAGAACCCGCTTGAATACCAACGGTTTTAATGGTGATATTGCTCATTTGTTGTCACGCACGAGCGGCAATCTAGGTGGGGTTGCTTATGTGGATGTGCTTTGCGAAAGAACCTATTCTTATGCGTACAGCAACATTTCAAGTACGTATCAAAACTTTCCAACCTACTCCTGGACAGTAAATGTAATTACCCATGAAATGGGGCACAATCTTGGATCACCGCATACGCAGAGCTGCTCATGGCCCGGCGGACCCATTGACAACTGCTACTGTCCAGAAGGAGGCTGTAGTCTAGGACCAGAGCCGCCTGCCACCGGCGGAACGATTATGAGTTATTGCCATTTGAACAGCAATACGACTTCTTGTACTTTACCGTCTAGCAGTAATCCAGGTATAAATCTATCAGCAGGGTTTGGTCCATTACCAGGTGATTTGATTCGTGATCGGGTAAGCCTGGCTTCCTGCTTGGAAGGAGCAACACCTACTCCCAATTTAACAGTAGCGTCCGGTAGCTTGTCTGTAAACGGCAGCACCATCAATGCTTCCATCACTGTAACGAATAATGGCTTGGCTGCAGCAGGTGCCTCTGCAGTTGGGTATTATCTTTCTACGGACAACATTTTTAATACTTCTGATTATTTAATTGCTACACGTAGCGTACCCGCTTTAGCAAATGGATCAACCTCAAGTAGTATTGTCGTAAATATGGACTTGGCGACGGTAAGTGGGATTCCTGCGGGGACTTATTATGTCTTGTTTTTTATTGATAAAGATAATGTAGTAGGTGAAAGCAATGAAAATGATAATAATTTTTATTGGAGTAGTCCACAAGTGATCATTGCAAGTACCTGTGCAACGCCTACAAATTCGCAAATAACTGTAACAAACCTTACTACCAGTAGCGCACGCTTTAATTGTTTGGTGACAGGCGTAGCACAATATGACTGGCAATATCGAGTTGTTGGAGCGACCAATTGGACAAGTGTTGCCGAAAGTGCTGCAACTTTTTTTGATGCCAGCGGCTTAGCAGCGGGTACGGCTTACGAGGTACAAGTACGAGTACAATGTGGTACAACCTGGAGTGGGTGGTCTCCATCTTTGGTTTTTTCTACCACAGCGGCAACTTGCACCGCCCCAACTACTACTCAAATAACTGCTGGAAACATCACCTCCACAGATGCGCAGTTGAGTTGCAGTGTTACAGGTGTGAATCAATACGATTGGCAATACCGTCAAAATGGTACAACAAACTGGACAGCTGTGGCAGAAGGTACTGCTTCGACCTTCAACGTGACGGGTTTAACGGCAAACACCACTTATGAATTTCAGGCAAGGGTACAATGTGGAACACTTTGGAGTGCGTGGTCTGCCTCAAAAACATTTACCACCAGCGCCACAGCAACTTGCGCTGCACCAACAACCACACAGATTGACGCAACAAATGTAACTACAACCAGCGCACAATTCACTTGCAGTGTAACAGGTGTAAACCGATACGATTGGCAATACCGCAGAAGTGGCACAACAAACTGGACTGCCGTAGCCGATGGCACTGCTTCGACCTTCAACGTGACGGGTTTAACGGCAAACACCACTTATGAATTTC
>CAZFBN010000055.1:0-17094 GCA_964517145.1 uncultured Saprospiraceae bacterium | reverse complement strand
AATTTCAGGCAAGGGTACAATGTGGAACACTTTGGAGTGCGTGGTCTGCCTCAAAGACATTTACCACCAGCCCAGCAACACTCACCTGTGCAACTCCTACAAGCAGTCAGACCAGTGCAACTGCCATCACCAGCACTACGGCTCGGCTGAACCACACTTTAGCGGGGTATAGCTCCTATGGCTGGCGTTATCGTCGCTCAGGATCCTCGACCTGGACGACACTACCTGCAACTACGACTAATTTCAGCGATTTGACAGGGCTGGTTCGCAACACTCGGTATCAATATCAAGTTCGGGTTTTTTGTAATAATGCCTGGACTGGCTGGTCTTCCAATAAAACATTTACCACTACCAGTAGCCTGCTGGGACCAGATACAGCGCCAATTGTAACAGATGGTGTGGTGTCATCTGCGGGGAATTTAGATGCAACAGATTGGGAACTAAAGGTTTATCCACAACCGGCGAGAGATGTTCTCTCCTTAGAATTCCGTGTTACAGAAGAAAATCAGCTTCGAGCTTCTCTTTATGATTTAACAGGTAAATTAATAAAAAGCGTTCCATTAGGAATATTTACAATAGGCACGTACACATCGCAAGTAGAATTGGAAAACTTACATCCAGGCATGTACTTATTACAAGTCACTGGAAACCAATACAACAAGCAGTTGAAAATTATGATACAATAATAATAAGTTGTTATATTTTATAAAACGAAGAACCTGTTCCGATCAGTCGGGGCAGGTTCTTTTTTACTAGAGTTTTGATTTTTTATAATTTAGTTTATTTATACACCTACCCACAAAAATTCATTGTACCCTGCAATTTATTGAACACTTTGCACCTTCCTTCTTTTATATTAAAGATTGCGGTGGCAATACCACGCTTCACAGGTCATCATTCCGATTATCTTTAACCCATGGTGAAAATTATACTGAAAGTAATTTTGTGGATTTTGGGAATAATAATTGGATTATTCCTCTTGGTTTGGATATTACTGCAAATTCCAGCTGTACAAAATACCCTTATTGACAAGGTTACTGCCAGCCTCTCCCGCACATTGAAAACAGAAGTATCAATTGATCGTGTCAATATTCGTTTTATTAAAACTTTGGTATTGGAAGGTATCTACGTAGAAAGCCTCCAAAATGATACCTTATTATATGCACGTAAATTAGGAGTGAATATCGGCTTGTTCGATTTATTCGATAATCTAATCCATGTCAATGACATTTCATTAGACGGTGCTTATATTAATATTGCGCGTGCCGAAGCGGATAGCACTTTTAATTACCAGTTTATCCTGGATGCTTTTGATACAAAAGAGCCTGATACGGCAGCAACAGCAACTGTTTGGACATTTGGCTTGGATAAAGTGGCGATCAGGGATTCCCGTTTTCGCATGCTCGATGAATTTGGGCGCTCCGATCTGGATGTTAGTATTGGAGATTTTGAAACGCGCATCGGCGAGCTGGATTTAGAGGAAACGGTACTGGATATTAACTTGATTCGCCTTGAAAATTCGAGCATTGCGTATCGCATTTTGGAAGCCAATGCGCCCTCATTATTACCAGAGTCCGACACAACTTCGGTGCAAGAACCCACCAGTCCGGCGGCGTTTCCAAGCATTGGTTGGTCTCTGAGTTTGAATCGGTTACGCTTGAAAAATAATACGATTATTTATGACAATGCGAATGCACAGCCCATTGTAAATGCAGTTGATTTTAATCATCTTGTAGTAAGTAATTTAGAAATTACAGCGAATAATTTCCTGTGGCGCGATTCTTTAATTCAGGGCGACATCGAACGCATTGCTTTGCGCGAAAGCAGTGGCTTTACCGTAAATCGCTTAGGTGCCGAAATTGATTTTAATACAAGAAATCTTGCCATTAAAAATTTAATTTTTCAAACGCCGCAAAGTAATTTTCAAGCAAATGCTACTTTAAATTATAATAGTTTTGCTGATTTCGTAAATAACTTGACTGTAAACACGCGATTTGATCTGAATATTCAAGACAGTCGGTTGGCTTTTGAAGATTTGGAATATTTTGCACCTGCAATTGCTGAAATTCAGCAACTAAATACAGATTTAAATAAAGACATTCGTTTTTCGGCACGGGCGCAGGGAACATTTACCAATATAAATAATTTTGCAGCACGTCTTTACATTGAAAATCGCGTAGAATTGCGTGTGGATGGCTCCGCAAGTAATGTGACCGATCCCAATCGCTTGTCTTATAATGTCAATTTACAACAACTATCCACTTCTTATGCAAATTTAAAAAGATTGACGCGTGGCGTAGCGATTCCGGCTGGCTTGAGCGAATTTGGGCAAGTGCAATTATCCGGGCAGTTTCAAGGCACTTTACAAACAGTAAATGGCAGAAATATTATATTACAAACCGAAAGTTATACAGGGTTTCAAGGTGATTTGAATGTAAAGAATTTGACCGATGTCGATCAGTTAAATTATTATATAAAAATTCGGGAACTGCGCACACAAGCTACTGATTTAAAAGGCTTTGCAGCAGGAAGCTTGCCGTCCCAAGTGCAAAATTTAGGACATATTCGATATGTAGGTAATTTGTCGGGCAACACCACCGACTTTCTATTGGAAGGAAATTTACAAACGGATGCAGGCGCTGTAAAGACTGATTTTTTTATTGATTTTAATAAGAATTATAATAACGCAAGTTATAATGGAGAGATACACCTCCATAATTTCAATCTCCGCCGGGTGATGGGTGATACCACTTTTGGCAATGTCACTCTGGCAGTGGCGCTGAAAGGATCAGGCTTGAGTCCGAAAGATTTAGCTGCTCAAGTTGAAGGTGTAATAACTTCTTTTGATTATAATAACTATGAGTATAATAATGTAAAAGTGGATGGGCGCGTGGAGCAGCAGCAATTCACAGGAGCAGCGAGCATTCAGGATCCAAATATGAACTTTGCTTTTAACGGTAGCGCCAATTTTAATGATTCTTTGCCTGTACTCAATTTTATTGCAAATATTGATACACTCAACTTAAAACAATTAAATTTTTATCCGACACAGTTGGGGATTAGTGCAAATATTACAGCCGATTTTATTGGATTAAATTTGGACGATTTGGACGGCGCTTTAAGTATTGCCAATCTGGCGATTGCCAATGATACGGCTTATTATCAAACTGATTCTATTATATTGCGCGCATCAGAACCCGATACAACCGGTAAATTATTAACACTCCACTCAGATTTTATTAATGCGCAGATTTCCGGTGATTATAATTTAGCAGATTTGCCTAAAATTATACAAAATTTTGTAAATGATTATTTCCCAATAGATCAATTAGTTAGCTCAGTGGATCGCCCGGATAGTTTATCCATTGAACCAGAACGAGTCATAGCGGATCAGGATTTTGAAGGGTTAATAGAACTAAATGATCCCGTGCCTTTATTAAGTTTATTTATAGCCGGATTGGAAAAATTGGATACTGCTTCGCTTTCCATGCGATTGGATACCAAAGGGCGCGACTTGGAGATACAGGGATATGTGCCGCAAATTATTTTTAATAATAATGCTTTTAATAATATTACATTATCAGCAGAAGGAACGCCTGAAGAACTTAATACAACCCTCACTTTAGAAGACATTGTGTATGGCACAAATAAAATTTCTTTAGCAGCGCTAAATGTTGCGCTTGGAAATGATAGTTTAGTTATAAATATCAACGCCGAAGAAAACCGAGGTGACAGTACGTTTACAAAACTGGCGTTTGGAGGCAATGCGTCCATGCGCGATAGCACGTATCGATTTACATTTGAACGCGATATTGTTTTAAACAATGAGACCTGGCAAATTCCCGCAGATAATGAGATATTATATCGTACTAATTTTTTGGATGTAAATAACTTTGCACTCCAAAAAGACGACCAATCCATTGCAATCGCCTCTGCGGATAGCCCACGCGACGTAGATTTTGCGCCTATTGAAGTGCGATTTAAGAACTTTCAAATTCAGGAAATATTTAGTTTGCTAAACCAATCAGATGATATGTATGAAGGTGAAGTAAATGGATTGGTTACTTTACGGGATTATCGTACAAATCTGAATTATTTAGTTGATCTCACCATTAATGATATTGCACTAAATGAACAGCCCGTCGGCAATCTGAGCATACAAGCCGAGCCAGCTGGCACCCAAACCATTCGCATCAACGTTGCGCTGGAAGGTGATTTGAGCAATGCGACCGTAGCAGGTAACTACGCGATTGATGCACAAAGCTTTGACATTGAGGCGAATCTGCGTAGTTTGGAACTGCGCCTGCTCGATCCTTTTGCCGAAGCATTGATCGAAGACAGCCAGGGCACTTTGAGCGGCAATTTTACCATACGCGGCACTGCCACTGATCCAAACTTGAACGGCACGCTCCAACTAAATAATATCAGCACGATTTTAAAAATGTCGGGGGTGCGTTACACGATGGAAGATGAACAAATTCGCATTACTAACCAAGCGATTAATTTGGGTAATATCCGGCTGCGAGATGCTAGTAATAATCAAGCAACATTAACGGGCGCTGTTAATTATGCAGATTTAAATAACATTGGCTTGAATATCAATTTTCATACAGATCGCTTTCAATTATTAAATACGCAGCCTTCCACCGACGCATTATATTATGGTAAATTATTTGTATCTGCTGATGTGCAAATCCGGGGCAGCGCTACCGAACCTAACATTCAGGTGCGCGCGTCCACGCTCGATTCTTCGCAGTTATTCGTTCAGCCGCTCGCTACGCAAGATGCAGTTGCCAGTCAGGAAGATTATATCATATTTGCAAATCCTGTAACATTTCAAGCGGAAGATACCACGCGCAGTTTAGATGCAGTATATCAATTAAATCGTGCCGGAATTGACCTGACATTAAACTTGGATGTAACAGATCAAACAGAATTACAAATTATTATAGATCCAGCCACAGGCGACAAACTCGTCTGTCGGGGAAATGCTGATTTAACAGTAGATATGGATCCCAGCGGGGATGTAAATATTACTGGTAATTATCAAATTAGCAGTGGAAGTTATTCACTCAATTATCAAGGCGTGTTAAAAAGAGAATTTGGCATTCGTCCGGGCAGTCGTTTGGATTTTATTGGCGACCCGCTTGATACACGTTTTGATGTAACAGCAACGTACACCACGCGCACACCGACGTTCGAACTCGTTCGTAATCAGGTAACTGCGTTGACGCCTGAGCAAGAAGCGGCTGCTAAAAGACGCGCGCCGGTGACGGTACTTTTGGGTATGCGCGGCGATTTGGAGCAGCCGGTTATCAGTTTTGATATTCAGATTGGGGAGGAGGAAGAGAGTGATCCCGTGACCAGCGTGACTGCACAAGCACTGGCGCGGCTGCGCGACAACCCAACTGAACTCAATACGCAGGTATTTAGCTTATTATTATTCAATAGTTTTTTATCGCAGCAGAGTGGGGGAGGCAGCCTGGCAGAAACGGGTACATCGGTTTATTTATCAAGTGTTAGTTCCTTGTTAACCAATCAATTGAATCGGCTCGCGAGTCAATTAATCAAAGGAGTTGACATTGAAGTAGGGGTAGAATCATATCAATCTGAATATGATGTAGCGAATGCTGGAAATACAATAACTGAATTGCAACTGGGGGTAAGTAAACAATTATTTAATGATCGCTTGTCTATTCAAGTGGGCGGTAATGTAAATGTAAATAGCGAGAATTCATTACTGGTGCAGGGCGCTAATTTTTCTTCACTGGCTGGTAATTTTGTATTAGAATATAAATTAACGGAAATGGGAACCTATCGGCTGCGGGTATTCAGACGAGATAATTATGATGTTTTAAATCAAACAAATATTCCGCAAACGGGCGTAGGCATTACCTTTCAAAAATCTTTTGGCGGGGTGAAAAAATCAAAAGAAAAAGGCAAATCCCCTAATAAGAACAAGAAAAGAAACAGCAATTCGGAAGGGATTTTACCCAATAACGATCCTCGTATTCGACAAAATAATGAGTAATAAAGTAGCAACAATACTGAAAATTACATTTAATTAAATATTTTTAATTATTTATTTGATTGTTTGTAAATCGCTGACAATCATATTTTATTAAAGTTGAAAAAAAGTATTTAAGTAATCAAGTGTAATTTAATAATAAAATGATGACCTTTATATAAATAAGCATTCATATAAATGAAAAAGTATTACATCTTTTTGGGAATTCTTGGATTATTACTCTCTGCTTGCGGGGGTACTAAATATGTGCCGCAAGACCAATATTTATACAATGGTGCGGATGTAAAAATTGTAGATTCTGATAATGTTAAAAATAAAAAGAGCCTTGAAAAAGAGTTAGTAACATTTACTCGCCCAGAAAAAAATAATGGATTTAAATTATGGATATATAATACTTTTCATAATCCTGAAAAGGAAAAGGGTTTAGGCAATTGGATAGCCAAAAAATTAGGAGAACCGCCTGTTTTATTTCAAGGAACGGATATGGAACGCAGTCAGGCACTTATGAATAATTATTTACATGACAATGGCTATTTTGGCTCAACCATTACATCAGATTCTGTTTCACAAGATCAGAAAGTGACGGTTACTTACAATGTAAGAAGCAAAGGGCAATACAAAATCAGGACAGTTTATTTTCCATCAGATTCAACTTTTTTGAATTCGTTATTCAATGATATTCAGCATATAGCGCAAATAAAAGCTGGGCAAGATTACAGCCTCACACGCATTCAGGCGGAGCGCACCCGGCTCGCGCGCATTGCACGGGAGAATGGGTATTTCCGTTTTAATGAAGGTTTTATTTACTTATTTGTGGACACTTCATTAAGCAGTTTGCAGGCAGACATTTATTTGCGTGTAAAACCTCCCACCGATTCTACCCAGCATCGCCAATATTACATGGACACCGTTTTTGTTTATCCAACTTATGATATTGAAGAGCCGCCCCGCACGTATGATGATACGGTTTATTATGAAGATTTAAAAATTATTCAAAGTGAACCATTTGTAAAACCGAACACTTTAGAACGATCTATTGCACAAGACAAAGGCGAATTATATCAAGAAAGCCGACAGGATCAAACACTCAATCATTTACTTGATTTAGGCATTTTTAAATTTGTAAATGTTGACTATACTATCGAGCAACGAAATGATACCAATTATTTAAAACGTTATATTTATCTTACACCAAGTTTACCTCAAAATTTAACAGCCCAAGTAGAAGCCAGCACAGAAACCACTAATTTTCTCGGTTCTGCCATTTCCGGTACGTACTCACACCGCAATTTATTTGGCGGTGCCGAATGGCTTCAAACCCGCATTTCTGCTGGCGTCGAGACACAGCTGGGGGGTGGCAACGATTCGATTCCTTTTATTAATACCCTGGAATTTTCGGCACAGGCGAGCTTGTTTTTTCCGCGCTTTGTAGTACCGTTTTTTAATATTCGCAATACGCGCGTTTATTATGTCCCTAAAACCCGCATTAGCATAACAGATAATTTTCAGCGGCGCACGGCATTTTTTACTATCAATTCTTTTCAATTTGATTATGCTTACGAATGGCAAGAAACGCGTTATAAAAGCCATGTATTAACACCATTAACGATCAATTTAATAAAATTATTAGGAACTTCGCCAGATTTTGAAGAAATACTAAATAATAATCCCCGCTTGCAACAAAGCTTTAGTAATACCTCCATTTTTGGATTAAGTTATCAATATACTTATACAAATCAGGAAGTTAATACCAAGCGTGATTTTGGTTATTTCCGGGGTTCAGTAGAATCCTCAGGAAACCTCAGTGCTTTACTGGCTGCGCCGAGTGAAAATGGCGAACCACGTCGCTTTTTGGGCACTGCTTTTTCTCAATATGTTCGTTTTGATACGGATGCTCGATATAATATTGTAAATAATAATAATTCATTGGTGGGGCGACTGGCTGTCGGAGTCGGCATTCCATATAATAACTCTCAGGTTTTGCCTTACATCAAGCAGTTTTTTGTAGGCGGTGCCAATAGCATTCGCGCGTTTCGCTTACGTGGGGTGGGTCCTGGTGCGACAATTCCCGACACGACTCAGCGTGGTGGCTTTTTTGATCAGACCGGGGATGTAAAGATTGAAGCGAATCTTGAATATCGGTTTGGTATTTTTTCGATTTTCAAAGGCGCGGTTTTTGCGGATGCGGGCAATATTTGGCTGCTCCGAAAAGACGAAATAGCGCAAGAACCCGAGGCGGTTTTTAGTTTTGGTACCTTTGCGGAGCAACTCGCAGTAGGCACGGGCGTTGGGTTGCGACTCGATTTGACCTTTTTGCTGCTGCGTTTGGATGTGGCATTCCCCGTCCGAAAACCTTATTTACCCAAAGGCGAGCGTTGGTTATTTAATGATATTGATATTTTAAGTGGTAAATGGCGGAGTAATAATTTGGTGTATAATATTGCGATTGGATATCCGTTTTGATATTAAGACTTCCGAAGTCTATTATAACTTTATAACATAATTTCTTCGATTTTATTTAAATACTTTTCAAAACCCAACACCATCGCTCCCTGCAAATGCCCGCCTTCAAAAGTTAGTAATTTTCGATTGTTATTATGTCGTGTAATGTTTTTTCCATCCTCCACTGCGGTTACTTCATCTTTTGTGCCGCACACCACTAGCATGGGGGTATTTACTCGATGTAATTTTTTCTTTACTTTTTTAGCACCTTTAGGTAATAACAGCGTTTTGTTTTTCTGTAATTTGATGCGTTCTACAATAGTTGGCGGATCAACAACAAATGCTTCACCGATCATTACATCAAACGGCGTTTTTTTATAGGCTAAAGTAGCCACCAGCGTCCCCATTGAAAATGCCCAAACGCCGATTTTTTGTTGAGGCTGCTCTTTCTTTATAAATTGTAGTACTGTTTCAAAATCAGTTACAAATTCATTATAATAATACTGATCTAAATTCATATTAAAATCAGAACTATGTCCAAAGCCTCGATAATCAAACAGCACCACCGGATAGCCACGCGCCAGGAGCATTGCAGCATAAGGTAGTAAATAACTCATATTACCTGCATCACTGTTCACCAATACGAATGTATGATTTTTTTGATTTTCGGTAGCGGGCTTTAAAATCCAAGCGTTAAGGGTGTAACCATCCTGCGTATCCAATTTTATTTCTTTGTAATTCAAGTTAAAATCTTTCGGCGTACGTGGGTATTCGCGGAGCGGATTGATGGAATATCCTATTTGCAATAAAAGGAATACTAAATAGAATGATATAAATGCTTTCATTTGAAATAATTATTTAGGTAAGATAAAAAGACTTCCGAAGTTTTAAAACTTCGGAAGTCTCACCGGCTAAAGCCTGTGCTAAGTTACGGTTTTACCTTCAAGCCTGGCTGCACGATTTCCTCGCCGTCCTTTTGTTTATTGGCTTTCACCATATTCTTTACATCTTCGAGTAATTGTTTGGCATCATAAACCACCCCGTCTTTAACCGTGTATTTTACACCGCCCACGCGCACGACTTCATTTTTTTCATTCAAACGAATGGCGCCAGTGCCATATAATGTACTCAAATCTTGTAATGGATTTTCTTCCGTTATTACAAAATCTGCTAATTTGCCGACTTCCACGGTGCCGATTTTATCGCCCATGCCCAATGCCTGTGCGCCGTTCAGCGTGGCAGCGCGTATCACTTCCAATGGGTGGAAACCTGCTTCGCGTAATAATTCCAGCTCGCGGATGTAAGCAAATCCATATAATTGGTAAATAAAACCGGAATCGGAGCCTGCTGTTACACGTCCGCCGCGATTTTTATATTCATTTACAAATGTCATCCATAATTTATAATTTTCTTTCCACTGCACCTCCTGCTCGGTGCCCCAGGAATGCCAGTAAGACCCGTGCGAAATGCGGCTCGGCATGTAAAATCGCCACAGCGAAGGCATCGTGTATTCCTCGTGCCACTCAGCACGGCGCGCGCGCATGAGGTCGCGGTTGGCTTCGTAAATGTTAAAAGTCGGATCTATGGTAAAATCCAATGATATTAATTCATCCATTACTTTATTCCAATGCTCGGAATAAGGCGCAGCCGCTTGTTTCCAAAGCTTTCCGGCTTCTTCAAAACGATTTTGCTCATTTTGATAATTATAATCCAACGGATAATTTTGTACCGTGCGATCACTAAATAACGCTTCGGGCAAGCCGTACCAATGCTCCATCGAAGTCAAGCCTGCACGCGCCGAATTCAGTACATTCCAGCGTGCCACGTCCATCTGCGCATGATGACAAGCTGAGCGCAAACCGAGTTTTTTATTCTCTTCCAACGCTGCCTGCATAATATCAGGATTGGCACCAAAAAATTTGATGCCATCAGCCCCGCGCTGTTGATTTTGCCGCACCCACTCGCGGGCTTGCTCTGGCGTGCTGATGGGGTCTTTGCTACCCGCGCCAAACGCCGTGTAAGCCAGGATTCGCGGGGCTACAATCTCATTTTTATCGCTGCGTTTTTTATGCTCCAGCACCCAATCCAAGCCATTTCCAGCCGACGGATCACGAATAGTTGTAATACCATGTCCCAGCCACAATTTAAACACATATTCTGCGTCAGCCCCTTGCGCTTGTCCGCCGATGTGTCCGTGCATGTCGACAAATCCGGGCATGAGGTACATGCCTTCGCAATTCAGTTCTTTACCACCGGCTTTGAGTTTCGGGCGACGATCTTGCTCAATCGGAATGCCAGGATAGCCGACATTTCTAATTTGCACGATTTTATTGCCTTCCACGACAATATCCATCGGACCACTGGGCGGCGCACCATTGCCATTAATCAATGTAATACCACGTATAATCAATTGAGTATGAGGCCCATCGCCTTCACCGACTTTGCGATTGGGCGATTTTTGCACCTGCGCATGTAAAGAAAAGAGGATAAAACTTAATAAGATAGTAAATAAAAATTGCTTCATGAGTAGAATTTTAAGTGTTTTATAAAGTTTAACGAAGCGCCTACAGCTAAAGCCGCTTAGTTAAACTTTCAACCAAAATAAAAAAAATCCGTCAGTTTGTACCAACGGATTTTTTCCTAATCAAATTATCATTTGAAAAACGAGCATTACTTAGCCCGAACGGGTTGCAATTTTTCGCGTCTGGCGCGGCGTTCCCGCATGTAAAAACGAATGAGTTTAACTCGCAGAAAACGATACATCCACCACAATTGCGATGGCACTTGCTGATAAATAAATGCACGAATGGGTTCAATGTAGGTGATCAATAAGACAAAGCTGGTTACAAACAATAGCGCACCAAAAGCGGCTGAAATCGGTGTTAACGATGCTTCAAAAAAGTAAGCAATACCTAATCCAAACCATGTACCATACAGTACAACATAATGAACTGCATATATCGTGAGCGTTTCGCTGCCAATTTTCGTAACAAGCGCCGGTATATTTTTCAAAAAACGTGTAATCCACACTACCAAAGCAATTGCTATGAGCACATGCCCAAGGCGATGAAATAAATGATTATTAGTAGAAATAGCTTTAAAGTTTTCCCAGGGAATAACTTGATACGCCAAGTCTAACCAATTGGAAGAATACAAATACAGTGTGAATCCCAGCCCCGTCAAAATCCAGGGAAAAGCTTTAGAAAAAGAAAATTGTGGCTGCCGACTGAGCCATACGCCCAGCACACCGCCAAAACAAGTATAACCGATCCAGGGAACAGATGTAAACGTTGAACCATTTTTGATGGTGAAATAATTTTCAAAAAAATTAGGCAACTGCGACCAATCCGTTGCTTCAAAACTTGGATTGAACATAAAAATCAACATGCCCATGCTTGCCAGCAACACTCGCAGCGACACGTTCGTCCAGCGATGCAACGCATACGCGCCAATCATTGTCAGCAGCGCCAGCCCAATCACCTGCAACACATCCACCGTATAATACCAAGGGTAAAAACGACCCAGCAACAGCATAAAAACATTCCATTTGAGCACATAGCCCATTGCAATCAGCAACAACCCTCTTTTCAACCCTTTCTTCACACGCTCATTCTCACGCAAAGGACGATTATCTTTCAACAATAAGTACATGAAAACCAAGCCTGTAGAAAAGAAAAAGATCGGTGCTGTGATGCCGCGAAAGAAGTACCAGGTTTGAAAAATAGGATGGCTAAAATCCCGAAACTCCGGTGCCAGCATTTTATCAATAAAATGCCCCTGCAACATCATCAAAATAGCATAAGCGCGCAAAGCATCAATAAAAACGATGCGGGGCGGTTTGGCAACCGTAGTCATATCAGTTGTTTGCTGCATTTGAAAAAATTATAATCCTGGTTGTATTCAACAAAAATGCGTGTTTCAATACAAAATTCAATTGTTCGTTCTGTTTGATAATCAACTTGCTATAAAACGTTTTTGCTAAATTTAAGTTCCAATATCTTTCAAGCTTCTATCGCGGGAATTTTCGCACAAAGGTAGAAAAACCAATCAAACTCAAAGCAATATTGAAAATTGATTTACAAATTTTAACAATTATAATACCAACTACCTGGGTTTAAGTAAAAATTTAATGGAATTCAATCACCATGTCACTGGAAACTGTTGTATCAAGGCTGTTGAATCCGGTACAGGCTGCAATACAAACGATCCATTTTGCCAAACATACCTTGCAACTACATCTGAATACACATCCTCTGGCTCTTCGGCATTGTCATTCAGGATTAAACTATGACCGGAGTCCCGTACAATCCACTCTTGAGCACCATTAGCAGCTGTGATCCACCAACTTTGCCGTAAAACCTGCCCGCCATCGCCTCCATAATATTCTGCCACCGGAAAAAGGTCTGTTACCCGCTGCAATTGCTTGTCATAAATCAAAATAGACTGATTTAAAAACCAAAAATCTTTGATTGCAATGCCCAGCCCATCAAATTGTGCATCCAGCGGAAAGCGCCCAAGCTTTACAATCACAGGTTCTTCCGATGCAAGCATGTGTTCAATCATAGCACGCAGGCTATCCGGCACTTGTTCATAAAAAACAGCAGTGTCAAGCGTATCCGCACTCGGTAAAGGCGCTTCTGTACCCAGCCCTTGCGCCACTGCAAACAATACAGTATCCTTCGCAGGCATGGCAACAAAAGAATCAGCAAAACTAGGTGCCTTTGGCGGTGGAGTAGAGCAGCTTAGTAGCATAAAGGAGAGCAAAAATACCGGGATCGTTTTCATAAATCAAGTTTATTTCTAAGACGTTAAACAAGCATGACTTATTATTCCACCTCATCTTTTCTACTTCTTTCCCGCATTCATTTGTAAAAAGCAAACATAGCCTGTATTTTTGGTTGCAACAAGGCATGGTGCATTATAAAAGCTATTGCATTCGATGCCTCCCTGCTTTTATTAAAAATCAAACCGTTATGAAACAACAAATCCTTCTTTTGTATCTGTTAATGAGCTATTGCGGACTTTTACAAGCCCAAAACACACAACGCCTGACCTATTGCAATCCGGTGGACATCAATTACCGCTACAATTTTGAGCAAATTCCACAACAAATCAGCTATCGCTCTGGAGCAGACCCCGTTATTATTAATCACAAAAGCGAATATTACCTGTTTGCTACCATTTCCGGAGGATACTGGCATTCTAAAGATTTAAAAAACTGGAAATATATCATGCCTTCTCGCTGGGCTTTTGAAGACAATTGCGCGCCTGCTGCCTGGTCTTTTGGAGATACGTTGTTGTTGTTCCAATCTACTTTCGAGCAACGCCCTATATTATACTCCACGCAGCCAGAAACGGGCAAGTTAGAGTTTTATAACCGATGGTTGCCGCGATTACCGGATAAAATGGGACCTTGGGATCCCGCGCTTTTCCATGATGAAGCAACGAATCGGTGGTTTATGTACTTCGGTTCGTCCAATTTATACCCTTTATACGGCGTAGAGTTGGATTATAATAGAAGACTGACGTATAAAGACGAACCACGCGGCTTGATCTACCTTTACCCGCACGTGCATGGCTGGGAACGCTTCGGACCAAACCATACTAGCCCGATCACTCCGTTTACAGAAGGCGCGTGGATGACTAAATACAATGGAAAATATTATTTACAATACGGCGCACCCGGCACAGAATATAATGTATATGCCAACGGAACCTATGTAGGCGACGATCCGCTTGGACCCTTTACCTATGCACCCTATAATCCTGTGTCTTATAAGCCCGGAGGCTTCGTAGTAGGCGCCGGACACGGCAATACCTTCCAGGACAACTACGGTAATTACTGGAACACCGGCACACCCTGGATTGCGGTCAACTGGAATTTCGAGCGACGCATCGCTATGTTCCCTGCGGGCTTTGATGCAGACGGACAGATGTTTTCTAACACGCGCTTCGGTGACTTTCCACAGTATCTACCAACGAGTAAATGGCAGGACCGCAATAATCTCTTCACTGGTTGGATGTTATTATCCTATAAAAAGCCGGTTACCGTTTCTTCGGTACGTGATACTTTTGGTGCGAACCGCTTAATGGACGAAAATCCACGCACTTTCTGGGTAGCAAATACCAATAAAGCCGGTGAAACCGCCATCATTGACTTGCAGAAAGTGTATGAGGTAAAAGCATTGCAGATTAATTACACCGATTATAAGTCCGACATTTATGACAATAATGAAAAAGTCTATATCCAAAACAAATTCTACGCTTCAGTTGATAATAAAAACTGGCAAGTGATCTTTGATAACACCGACAAAAAAGAAGACCGCCCCAACGCTTACATAGCACTCCCTCAATCCGTCAAAGCACGCTACATCAAGTACGAAAATGGCTATGTACCCACGCCTAATCTCGCCATCAGCGACATCAGAATCTTTGGCAACGGCGATGGCAAAGCTCCAGCTACGCCTACCAATCTAAAAGCACAGCGTCATACCGATGAACGCGACGCTACTATCACCTGGAATGCCGTACCCGGCGCTGTTGGTTACAATATTCTCTGGGGAATCGCGCCGGATAAACTGTATCAAACCTATCAAGTCTGGGCAGATGCGGGTACAACCCTTGAATTACGCGCCCTTAACGTTGGAGTGGATTATTATTATGCCATCGAAGCTTTTGATGAAAACGGGGTATCAAAGATGAGTCAAGTAGTAGGCGAAATGAAGTGACCAAGCGCATCACTCATCAAGAATGCTCAGAAAAATAGGGATGATCCTGGTTTTTAATGGACTCGTTTAAAATTGATGAAAAATATCAATGTGTGTTGTCAAATAGTGACGCTTAAAATTTGCTACAAAGACACTTCCCAAGGTATTCTCTGAGAGGTGCCTTTGTGGCAGTTTGATTTTATATTGGAACAGTTTGATGCTTAGATTTTAATACAAAGCTTAATGTTCAACTTCAGCGTGTGCCGTTTTCTTCTCCAAAATCTGCTCCCGCAAGTCCCGATTTACTGCAATGCTTGCATTCAATTCAAAACCAATGAGTAAGACGAGCGAGTTCAACTGAATCCACAGCATTGTGACGATGATGGTACCAAAACTGCCGTACAACTTATTGTAATTCCCAAAGTTATCCACATAAAAACTAAACCCGATGGAGCTAATGAGCGATAAAACGGTGGCAAGGATGGCGCCGGGTGAAAATATTTTAAACTTGCGATACGTGGGCACCCCATAGCGATACACGATTGAAATAACCAAACCGAGCAGTAGAATAATGATGATCCACCGAACGATGTAAAGGGTCGCTTCTGTAAAACGGCTCAACCCAACCAAATCGGTCAGAATGCTAATCAACCAATTGCCCATGATGATAAAAACAACCGAGGCAATGAGAAAAATACCCAGCTGAAAAGTTAAAAATATGGCAATCAGACGCTTGCGCCAGCCTGTCCGCTTCTTAAAGGTGCGGGGATAAGCCTTCTCGAAGCCTTGCATCATGGATAACATGCCATTGGACGCAAAAAAGATGGCAAGAAAAAAACCCAAGGAGAGCAATCCGACACGCGGATTGGTAATCAAATCTTCAATAAATCTTGCAATCTCAAGCCCGGCTGCACCCGGCAGAAACTCCTGAATTTCTCCGATCAAGCGGGCATCAAAGTTCTCTTCGGCTTCATTTGGCAAAAACCAGTGCAAAATATAATTCCGCACATAGGGCAGCAATGTAAACAACGACATCAGCGAGGGAAACAACGATATAAAAAAACTGTAAGCAATCGAATTGGCGCGGGTAAAAAGATCGAAGCGGCGCGTCTCTTCAAACAAAAAATCAATCACGTCGAACACCGGAATGCCCAAAAAACCCGGCAGAGAATGCGTTTTGGACCAACGAATGACACTGCTAATAGGAGGGCTGGTCAGCAGGATGCGTTTAATCCTCGTAAAATTTGGTGTTCTGGTTCGATTTGGTCTCGGTAGTCGATTACGCTTTTTCAAAATGCGGTTGTAGTTTAGCCAACAAAAATTCGGGGGCGGAGATCGTTTGCCCGCTTTTCGCTTCCAGGAAACACAATTTAACACTTCCTCCGTTGAGGAGTTTATTTTTTTCGTTAAAAATTTCCACATGAAACGTTATAAATTTCTCCGGCAGTTGTCGCAAGGTGGTGCGTATGGTGAGCAATTCATCATAAAAAGCCGGGCGCACAAAACGCATTTCCATCGCTACCACCGGCATCCATATGCCATGATCCTGCTCCATCTCCTTGTACGTCAAGCCCAAGGAACGCAACATCTCCACCCGACCAATCTCGTAGTATTGTGCATAATTGCCATAGTACAAATAGCCCATCTGGTCGGTCTCACCGTAACGCACCCGTTTTTTAAAATCGTAGGAATACATAAGCCTGACGTATCATTCTTGTGCAGCAAAAATAAGATAGAATTTTGGTTTGGCAGGCTAAGTTCGACGATTATAGCAGATTTACCGATGATTTTGCCTACTTTAAAATTAAAAGACCCTACTTGAATAGTAAAAGAAGCTTATAGTGTGTTAAATAGCAATATTATAAGAAGCTGTTAAAAATTAAAAAGATTGACATATAAGAGAAGCATCCTCAGGAA